>CAMBEJ010000032.1 GCA_945865375.1 Akkermansia muciniphila
GCCATCCTGGCCGCAGCAGCCGCGAACACTGACGCTGCCTCGAGAGAATCCCACGCGTTTGCAGAATCGAAGCTGCTGCGGCCAGGATGGCCGCGCGCCGACGCTTCCCGAGAAATCCTCGCGTCGCGAAAATTCTGGCGTGTTGTCTCACGGAGACACGAGGCTCCAATCCTCTCCGGTTTCGCGTGGTTCGCGGTTTCACCGACTTTGCTCGCCTCAGAGGCTCCATCCCTTCCGGTAATGGTGGTGGATGAATTCGTCAGCCTCGCGACAATTGGGGGCGCTTAATTTCGCTGAGTCCCACTCGAGTTTCCTTTGAACTCGATACGCCACATTGCCCAGAAGCGCGGCTTCCGTGAGAGCGCCTGAGTAGTCGAAGTTGCAAGTGGTTGTCCCACCGTTCTTGATCGCGTTGACCCATTCCTTGTGGTGACCGATCGAGTCGGGAATCGTCTTCGCTGGCGGCACGAACCCTTCGAAATCCTTTTCCGGAAGAAGCTTGAACCGTCCGTAATCGGCGACGAGCATGCCTTTGGTTCCGATGAAGAGCACACCACTTTTCCAGTTTGGATAAAGGTGTTCGCGAATAAAGATGGGGTGCTTTCCTCCGTGATACCACGTGAGGGTCACAGGGGGTTTCGCACCGCGCGCAGGATGCTCGAAGCGCACAGCCAACTGCGGTGGCGGCGCCTCAGCATCGACCGGCGGGCCCTCGAGCGGTTCGGCGCTGAGGGGTGCCCGGAGGTCCAGGGCCCAATGCGGGAGATCCATGTAATGACAACCGAAATCCGCGAGGGAACCACCTCCGAAAGCCCACCAGTTGCGCCATGCGAAGGGCACGAAGTCCGAGCTGTACGGCTGCTCAGCGACGGGGCCGAGCCAGAGATCATAGTGAATGTGCGCGGGCACGGGCATCGGACGCGGCTTGGGTTTGTCGCCATAGATGGCACCCGCCCATACATGCACATCGCGCACGGGGCCGATTGCCCCGCTCTGGATAAGCTCCACCACGCGACGGTAATTGTTGCCAGCGTGGATTTGAGTGCCAATTTGAGTGACTCGCTTCATCTCTCTCGCCGTCTCGGTGATGAGACGCGTTTCAGAAATCGTGCGCGCCAGCGGCTTCTCGCAATAAAGGTGGTGCCCACTTCGGAGAGCGGCGACGGCGGCGACGGCATGAGTGTGATCTGGCGTGGCCACAACGATGGCGTCGATATCCTTCTGTTCCACAAGACGGCGGAAGTCGTTGTAGGTCTTTGCCCCGGGAAACTGCTGCTTGGCGGCGGCTAGCTTCTGGTCATCAATGTCGCAGAGCGCGACAATATTCTCCTGCTTCAGGTTGGAGATACTGAAGCCCGCCTGACCGGCGGTGCCGATGAATCCGATGTTTAGTTTTTCATTGGGCGACACTGCGCCGCGCGCCAATCGCGAGCTGGCTAGGGTGATCCCGGCGGCGGCGGCTTGCTTAAGAAATGTGCGACGAGGGATTTCGGTGATCATGATCCAAGGAGGTTGTTGAATCCGGCCGCGTGAGTCAAGCAGGTGCTTCAAAGCATTGCGACCTAGGATGCAACTCACGTTATCCGAGGTCGCCTCCCCTGACGCGGGTATCCCGCCGCTTAACCACGCTGAAGTGACAGCACGGATAACACGGATAACACGGATGAGGAAAGGGAGCTGAGAGGGATACTTTATCCGTGCTATCGGTGTCATCCGTGGTTAACTCTTTCCATTTTGCGGTAGGTATTGTCCTCCGGACGACAACTCCCGGAAACCGTGAGTTGCACATGGAGCTGTGGGGCTGGATAAGAGTTTTAGTTGTGGTTTTATCTCGGCCGTGTATCAACGGGCCATGACGCTTTCGATGCTATGCCACCGGTTCTGCCTTGTCTCCACGGTCTTCGCGCATGTCGCCTTGTCCGCCGCAGAGCGTGATTGGCCTGAGTTTCGTGGCCTCACAACGCAGGGAATCTCGCGCGCGAAAAATCTCCCACTCACATGGAACGCCGCCCCAGGCACCCTCGAAACCAATATCGTCTGGAAAACCGCCCTCAAAGGCGAAGGGTGGTCGTCTCCAGCCCTTCATGACGACCGCATCTACCTCACTTCAGCTCTGCCTAGGGTGGACGGCGGCGGCGTCTCCCTGGAAGCCCTTTGCGTCAGCGCTCAAGACGGCAAAATCCTCTGGCAAACGCCTGTGTTCCTTCAAGAAAAAATCGCCAGCATCCACCGCAAGAACGGGAATGCGAGCCCCACGCCCATCGTCGAAAAAGATCGGCTGTACGTCCACTTCGGCCACATGGGCACGGCGTGCTTGAAGCTCGACGGCCAGATCCTCTGGAAAAACATCGAATTCACCTACACCCCCGTCCATGGCAACGGCGGCTCACCCGCCCTGGTTGATGATCTGCTGGTGTTCAGTTGCGAGGGAGCCGAAAACCCATTCGTGGTGGCTCTCAGCAAGGTGGATGGCACGATTCGCTGGAAAACAGCCCGCACCACCGAAGCCAAAAAGAAGTTCTCTTTCTCCACCCCTACAGTCATCGAAGTCCGTGGACGCAAGCAAATCATCAGCCCGGGCAGCGGCGCGGTGTGCGCCTACGACCCAAAGGACGGTGCGGAACTCTGGCGGGCTCGCTATGGGGAGGGCTACTCCGTCATCCCCAGACCGGTTTTCGCCAATGGACTCCTTTTTATCGCAACGGGTTACGATCGGCCCACCGTGTTCGCTGTCAAACCGGACGGGAAAGGCGATGTCACCGATACCCATGTGGTTTGGACCGTCACCCGTGGCGCTCCAAACACGCCCTCCCTGCTCGTCGTGGAAGACCGCCTCTACATGGTCTCAGACGCTGGGATACTCACCTGCCTCGAAGCCCGCACCGGCAAGGAACTTTGGCAGGAACGCATTGGAGGCAACTTCTCCGCTTCTCCGATCCTGGCCGAGGGCCGCATTTATCTCCAGAGCGAAGAGGGTGTCGGAACGGTCGTGGATTCAGGAAAGACTTTCCAGAGGCTCGCTCAAAACGATCTGGGTGAACGATCCCTAGCCTCGTATGCTGCGGCAGATGGAGTGTTATTTATCCGCACCGCGAACCACCTGTTTAGGGTGGGCTCCACGAAATAGTTAAAAAGCTGAAAGTTAAAACCTGGGATCAATTTAGGCTTGGTGCTTTTTCCCCTGGTGCTTTTCCTCTTTCAACTTTCCGGTCTCAAACTATAGTGCCGCCTTCGGTCCGGTCAAGAAACGGTCCAGAGATCATGAGTCCATTTTGAATTATGCCACTGACACACACACGAGATCTATTCGCTAAAGCCCTTAAAGGCAAGTATGCCCTAGGAGCCTTCAACGTGAACAACATGGAACTGCTCCAGGCAATCGTCGAAGCGTGCGAGGAGGAAAAAGCACCCGTCATGCTCCAAATTTCAAAGGGTGCCCGTCAGTACGCCAACCCGGTTTACCTCAAGAAACTGATCGAAGCGGCTGTCAGCCTGACCCATATTCCGATTGCCGTCCATCTCGACCACGGGGACTCGTTCGAACTGTGCAAGGAATGCATCGACGAGGGGTTCACCAGCGTGATGATCGACGCCTCGCACGAGCCTTTTGAGAAAAATGTCGAAGTGTGCCGCAGAGTAGTGGACTACGCTCATCAACATAACTGCGTGGTGGAAGGAGAGCTCGGGCATCTTGTGGGTGCCCAGTTCGACGACGGTGAAGAAGGCGGCAACTACTCCGTGGGCGGCCACTACACCCACCCCGAGGAAGCGATCAGGTTCGTGAAGGAATCCGGCGTGGATTCCCTCGCGGTTGCGATCGGCAACTCGCACGGTGCTTACAAGTTCAAGGGAGAACAACATCTGGATCTCGAGCGCCTCAAAGCCATCAAAAAAGCTCTCAGTGACGCCGGCCTTGGAGACTACCCTCTGGTCCTCCATGGAGCCTCCAGTGTGCCCAAGGATCTCGTTGTCGAAATCAATAAATATGGCGGTCAAATGGGCGAGGACACCGCAGGCGTGCCCGAGGCGGACATCGAAATCGCACGTCGCGTCGGCTGCACCAAAGTCAACATCGACACCGACCTCCGTCTGGCCATGACGGCAGCGATCCGAAAGTGTTTCGCTGAAAATCCGAAGGAATTTGATCCGCGCAAGTATCTCAGCCCTGCCCGAAAGAGCGTCAAAGACCTCGTTCGCCACAAGGTCCGCAATGTCCTCTGCTGCGCCGGTCATGCTTTTGACTAGGCCATACCGGCCACTGTGGAGCCTCTCTTACAACTTCTCAACGTCTCAAAGACTTACCGGACCGGGCGGGATGTAGAACCGCTCCATGTCTTGCGCGCCGTGACGCTCTCAGTCCACCAGGCGGAATCGCTGGCGATCGTGGGGCCGTCCGGGTCGGGGAAGAGCACCCTGCTTAACATCATGGGCACTCTCGACCGACCCTCCGGCGGCACAATCCGTTTCGACGGCCGTGACATCTCCACGCTCGATGACACGGAGCTGGCCTTGGTGCGGAACCATAAAATTGGGTTCATCTTCCAAGCCCATCACCTGCTTCCTCATTGCAGCGTGCTGGAAAACGTGTTGATCCCGACCCTCGCAAAATGCTCCATTGTGACTCCTGTCTTGGCCTTGGAGAGGGCTAAGCGCCTGCTTGACCGTGTCGGGCTTTCGCCGCGCCTTGACCACCGTCCAGCCCAGCTTTCGGGGGGTGAACGCCAGCGCGTCGCGGTCGTCAGAGCTTTGATAAACACTCCGAAACTGCTCTTGGCGGATGAACCCACCGGGGCACTCGACCGAGTTTCCGCCACGAACCTGGCGCTGTTGCTGGTCGACCTCAACCGTGAGGAAAAAACCACCTTGGTTGTGGTCACCCATTCCCTCGAACTCTCAAAACTCATGGCCCGTCAGTTCGAGGCCAGCGACGGGGTTCTCCGCGAAACTTAACCCGTCGTTTGTCAGAGTTCACCCTCCTTACACAGCGTGACCACGTCCCCTTTGCCTTTTTATCGAGATCGCTCCGTAATTCCCTCCAAATGGTTAAGGGATGTTTTGTTTGCCCTCCTGCTCGGGCCCATGCTGGCGTGTTGCCAGTCCACGGAGGGTGAGACGTTCTTATTCAAGGAACCCGCTCTTCGGACCTACGTGCTGACCGCCGTGCCACCGCCTTCCAAACCCCTGCCGCCAACCCTCCTATCCACCGCAACGCGACTCCTCGCCGCCTCACGGGATGGCTCCGCCAACCGCGTCCACCTAAGCCACAGGATTCTTCTCCGGACTTCACCCGACACGACCCCCGAACAATTACTCGACTCGGTGGGCTCCACTTTGAAGATCTCTCGCAGGCTGGACACGAGACTCGCAATTCTCGAAGCACTCGACCCGCTCGCAGCCGCACGGGAATGCGAACGCCTGTCGAAGCTCCCAGGCGCTGAAGTGTGCCGCCCGATTCTCCACCGCCCAATGGGCCGTCACCATGCCTACGCCCCTGCGCCGAACGATCTCTTTTTCCCGCAGCAGTGGCACCTCGAAAATCGCAACCCGCAAACCGGTGGTCGCACCGGCGTCGACCTCAACATCCGCTCCGCATGGTCCGTCAGCCGGGGGGCAGGAGTCGTCATCGGCATGGGCGATGACGGAGTCGATTCTAGCCATCCTGATCTGGCACCGCAAGCGGCCGCAGGGCTGCAATTCAACTTCGTCAACCTCAGCGCCGACGGCAGCCCCATTGCTTTCAATTCCAACCACGGAACCGCCGTCGCAGGCATCCTTGCCGCGTCTGCCAACAACCAAATCGGGATCTCAGGCACCGCCCCGGCAGCGAAGATCGCAAGCTGGGTCATCTTCGATCAAAACGATTTTCCGGCTAGCGAGGAGCGGCTCATGGATATGTTCCAGTACCAATCCAACGTGGTTGCCGTTCAAAACCATAGCTGGGGGAACCCGAACCCGTCCCAGTTGGATGTCGGCAT
Source organism: Akkermansia muciniphila (assembly GCA_945865375.1). Taxonomy (GTDB): domain Bacteria; phylum Verrucomicrobiota; class Verrucomicrobiia; order Limisphaerales; family F1-80-MAGS106; genus F1-80-MAGS106. Next base: position 5,976 of record CAMBEJ010000032.1, read on the forward strand.
CCTGGAAAGTCGTGGCATTTCCAACGCCGTGACTTACGGGCGTGGTGGCCGAGGCGTCGTCATGGTGCGGTCAGCGGGCAACAACAGGGCTGACGGAGGCAATGTCAACGATGACGCTTACGCCAACAACCCCCTCATCATCGCGGTTGGCGCCGTTCGTTCGGACGGCCGCTCGACCCGCTACAGCAACCCGGGTGCCTGCCTCCTGGTGTCCGCTCCGAGCGCCGAATCCAACCAAAGTGGCACTGCCGTCGATCTCGCTTTCCCCTCGCTTTTTACCACCGACCGCGTGGGCTCGGCGGGGTTCAACCAGGTCGGGACGGAAGCCCATCCGGAGCTCGCTGATTACGCTTTCGACGTGACCGGGTTCACCGGCACCTCCGGTTCCGCCCCTCAAATCGCGGGAATCACCGCCCTGATGTTGTCCGCCAATCCGCAACTTGGCTACCGCGACGTCCATCAAATTCTGGCCCTGACAAGCCGGCAAACCCATCTCGATGACCCTGACATCCAAACCAATCAAGCCGGGTTGCGGTTCAGCCACAATTCAGGTTTTGGTGTGCCTGATGCCGGCTACGCGGTTCGTCTCGCTTTAGTGTGGTCAAACCGCCCTCCCGCCACGGTTCTTTCAGTCTCCATCGCCAACACGATTTCAATCCCAGACGACGGCCTGCGAGTCGTCGTCACCGGTGCCAGTGTTCCGACCAACCTGTTCTCCATCCCAGCCTTCCCAAGCCTGGGAACTCATCCAGATGCCCCAACTCTAGTAGTTCCCGTCTCCCAGGTCGGGCTTGCTGCCGCGCCCATCAAAACCAACCTTCAAGGAAGAGGGGCGTTGATCTTACGAAGCTCGGCCACAATCGCGCTCCTGGAACCTTCCATTCACTCTTTTTCAAACAAAATCGCCCAAGCCGCCGCCGCAGGTGCCTCCTTCGCAATCATTCAGAACGACCGCGACGCCAAGGAACGTATCACGATGGCCGACACAGACTTCGCACCCATCCCCGCAGTGTTCATCGACCAGAACAGCGGCGACGCCCTCAGCCTCCTGTTGAAACAACATCCCGAAACCCTTGTCGGCATCGCCACACACCCGGCTCAATACCGTTTTGCGGTCAAGGGTTCGATACTGATCGAGAATGTCGGCCTGCGACTCGTCACAACTCACAAACGACGCGCCGACCTGCGAATCACTCTCGTGTCCCCATCTGGAACGCGCAGTATTATGCAACGCAAGGGATACAGTGTCGGCGGGGGTTTTGAAGAATGGACCTACTATTCCGTGGTGCACTACTTCGAAAGCAACGAAGGAGAATGGACAGTCGATGTCACCGACGAAAATCCAGAGCAAACAGGATCACTCTCCAAGGCCACGTTGTTTATGTCCGGCGTTCCCATCGTCGATACCGACAGGGACGGTCTGGATGACCGCTGGGAAAAGGCCTACTTCGGATCGCTGAACGCTCAAGCCCATGAAGACCCCGATTTGGACGGCTCCACCAACCTGCTGGAACAACTCCTCGGAACGGATCCCCGCATCGATCAAAACGGGCTGGCCTTCACGCTCTCTCCATGGAGCGAGGGGCTGGTGCGCTTGAGCTGGATTGGAAAAGCGAACGCTCGATACGAAATCCGAGGATCCCCGATCGTCAACGGAACCTTCAAGCCTTTGGCAATCGCGGATGGGTCGTTCCCTGAATTCGAGGCTTATTTGCCTTTCAAGGGCAGCGGTTATTTCTTCGAACTAGCTCCGGCCCCGTAACCGCGGATAAACCCGATGCACTGCGCGACGTCAGGAACCGAGTGATCCCAATTGTATTCGTATTCGATCGAGATATTGCCGACGAAGTCTTGTTTTCTCAGTTCGTCTAAGACCGCAGGGATGTCCGACACTCCCTCGCCAAAAGGCATATCATGACCGCTTGGAGCAAACTCGCTCAGATCCTTCAGGTGACAGCTCATGACGCGACCCTTCAGAATCCTGAGTGCATCCACCGGTTTGATCCCCGAACGCACGTAATGACCGATATCCGCGCAGGCCCCGAACCGGGAATCGCGATCCTTCACAATGGATAACACATAGCTGGGATCCCACAACATGTAGCTGGGATCCTTCGGCTTCCTGGGGTGGTTGTGGATGGCCACGCGGATGTCATACTCCTTGATAAGCTTGTCGATCAAATCCATCCCTTCAATCTTGGGTTCGATCGTGATGGCAGGAAACCCCATTTTCTTCGCAAATTCAAACACCTTCCTCGCTGCCGATTCGTCACTTCCAAAGCCCCCCACCACACCAAAATTTACCCCCATGAGACCGTGTTTTTCGAGCTTTGCCTTCAGTTTGGCGATATTTTCATCAGACAAGTTCTGATCAAGCTTCAAAGCACCATCCTCCATGGAAAACCGTTGCCCTGGGTAGAACTCGATGACTTTACCCCCTGCGGAAGCAGTCTTCTCGATCGCTTCGAAAGCCGTGAACCGATTGAACGTGTAGGCCTGGCACCCCATCGCAAACCCAGAAATTTTGTATTGATCGGGTATGGGGGTCGCAGCCGACGTGGCAAGGACACATGTCAAAGCCGCCAACAAAGTCGTGATTTTGGTTTTCATTCTTTTAAAGCAGGCACGCTCAAGATTTTAGATCCCTCAGATTTTAACCGCAGATAACACGCATACACAAATCATTCAGATTCGATGTGTCAAAATCATATCCGTCCCATCCCTGTTATTCAATGCCAGAGTTCTCGCGGGCCGCGAGGATTTCTCCAAAAACTCCAGCGTGGCCCCCACTTTCCCCACCACAGAAAGCTTGAATGCGTCCGGCGCAAGCAAAGTCGCTGCGGATGGAGAGTGACTCAGATGATAACGCACGAAACACGCATCATTCGGAGTCATGATCCCTATCGAACATCCACGTTCACGCCGGTCCGTTCAAGCGTGCTTCCCTCACTCAACGCAAGTCGTGCCAGAGCCTTGTTATAATCCGTCAAAGCCCGCAACTCCTCCGACAAACGCTGTGTCAAATCCCGCTGCGACTGCAACACTTGAAAATTCGTGCTCTTGCCACTCGCTAATTTCTTTTTCTCCGCATCGAGGGCAGTTTCCGCAAAGGTCCGTGCTTGTTTGGTCGCCTCGATCCGCCGATGGCTGGTTTGCGCCTGTTTGATGGCGTCATCGATTTGCACCATGATGTCCTGCTCCAGCCTCTTGTGCTGGAGGAGCATCTGTTCCTTTTGGGCTTTGTTCGACCGGTGGTTGTTCCGCGCGGATCGGTTGCCCAACGGCACGGTGAGCGTAACTCCGTAAGAAAAATTGGGATTCCGCCGATCCCCGATGTCCCCAAGACTCGGCACCAAATGTTGGTCTCGGCCCAAATATCCATAGCTCCCCACCAAGTCCAACTGCGGATAAAGCTGGTTCTTGGTGTACTTCAAGACAATGTCCTGCTTCTCCAACTCCACCTTGCTCTGGAGCAAATCGGGGCGCATCGACAACCCCTTTTGCCAACTGTCCAGACGACTGAACGCCTCCGGGACCTCGGACAAATTCTCGGTGGGCAATAGAACCAGATCCCTCCACTGAGTGAAGTCTTCGCTCAACAATTTCTTCAGCTGGTTCTCCTGAATCGAGACCTGGTTCTGGGCTGAAATCAAATCCGCCTCGCGCGCCGCCACTTCGGACTTGGCCTGTTCCTCGTCCAATTTTGCCATCTGCCCCACATCCACCCTCTTCTTGTTCTCGGCGAGCAATTGGCTGGCAAGCTGCAACGATTTCTCCTGCACCTTGACCGCTTCAATCGCGGCGACTAGATCGTAATAAGCGAACTGCACATCCGAGACCGTGTTCATCACCTGGCGGCGAAACACCTGCTCCGAAGTTTTCAGGTTCTTTTTGTTGAGCGCAATCTGGAGCCGGGGACTGTCAATCCAAAAATTCTTCAAGAGCGGCTGGGTCAGATTGATGCCGACGCTCGATGAATAGTCGAAAGGCGAATCGAGGAATGTCGGAGGGTTCCCAAAAGACGTCTTGCTGCTCGATCGATTCAATGTGCTCGAAAGGTTATACGCCAAGCCGGTCAAAGGAAGTTCACCTCCCAATCCCATGCCGTAGGTTTCCCGCCAGGTCTCGTTCGAAGGGGGGTTGAATGTCGAGATGTTGAACCCCGTTTCCGACGTCGAAAAATTCTGGCGGAAATCCGTCCTCCACGAGGGGTCGAACGCCCCATAGGAACCATCCAGAGTGAGCTTTGCCAGCTCTGGACGATAACGCTCGATCTTGATGTCCAGGTTATGCTCCAGAGCCGTCTTGACGCACTCCTGTAGCGTCAGCGAGCGGGACGCTGCTTTGCCTCCTGCGGATTCCTGGGCAAAACCACTTGCGGCAAAGGCCGCGAGACAGCAGAACGGGATGATAGGAGTCAATCGCATGAGTTCACAAGTTTGATTTATTTAAGGCCAGGATCTGCCAGGCACAAATCATAAGACGTCCGAACCGCATTTAAGTTTCAATTGCAACGGTCGAAATATTCGAGATCACTTGGCCGGTGCAGAACGTCCCCCAAGATGTTTGGCCAAAAACTGCTCGCACGCGCCATAAAACTTCAGCGCGGTTGTCATCTTGGAAAACCCAGTGGCTTCATCTTCAAAGACCATCGCGTCGACAAACCCACCCCGCTTCTTAATCGCAGCCACCAAATCTTTCGTTTCCTCAACCTCCGTCTGAGACGCCAAAGCGCCCTGGGCAATCATCAACGGTTTCGTGATTCGATCCGCTTTGAATAGCGGCGATCGGCTTTTTAAAAAGTCCGACTCCGACTCAGGGTTCCCAATGCGGCGTTCAAACATCGCCCGGGTTAGACGGAAACGCTCGGGCACGGACTTCACAAGGGTGCTCAGGTTACTGGGACCAAACAGGTCCACTCCGCAGGCAAATTCATGCGGCGCGAACGCCAGCGCCGCCAGGACCGCATACCCCCCATAACTCGCCCCATAAATCCCCACCCGTCTCGTGTCCGCAAGCCCTTCCTTCACAGCCCAGTTCTTCGCATCCACCAAATCATCCAGCATTTTACCTCCCCACTCCTTGTCACCCGCAAGCAGATGCGCTTTCCCAAAGCCCGCGGAGCCCCGATAGTTCACCTGCAACACCGCATACCCGCGGTTCGCAAGCCACTGCGCCTCGTTGCTCATCAAAAAACTATCGCGAGCCCATGGCCCCGCATGGACGACCACAACGGTCGGTAAATTTTTCGACTCCACGCCGGGTGGAAGGGTCAAGTAACCCTGCAACAAAATCCCATCCCGCGCCGTAAACGAGACTGGTTTCACCGCAGACAAAGTCACTTTGTCCATCGCAGGGCGGACGAAGAAAAGAAGGGACGACCGCCGCGTTTGCTTGTCGTAAAGATAATGCGCCCCACCGGTATCCGCGCCTTGATAACTCACGACCCAAAAACGACCAGACCGATCCCGGTTTGAGACTAAAAAGTCCGCGTTCCGCACCCGCTTCAACTCGTCGAAATGGGCCTGAATGCTGCCATCGAGCACCACCCATTCGTCTCTCAGCTTCGCGATCTGCACCGCTTCCAACTGCCGGGTTGCAGGGTTGACCATCACGCCTGCGACATCCTGCGTGGGATCCTCGACGATCACCTTGCGATTTCCCGTGGCCACGTCCACTTCCAACAATCTTGTGGCGTTCGCCTCCAGACTCGTGGCGATGAATAGCCCCTTGGAATCAGCTGTAAACCCATGAAGCGCCCCAGGACCTTCCGAAGCCCCCCATCGCAACACACGTCGCCAGACCGACCGGCCATCGTTCCGAACACGCACCTCCGTCGAACCGTCTTCCAACCCCGCCATGGCACCCCTCACCTGAAAAGTCGCATCCACAACCCAATTCACCACATCCCCCACATTCTCTGTGTCCAGCAATACGCCACCGTGTTGAAGATTGATCCGATACACGTCCGAAACCCCTCGATCCCTCAGGTTCATGGTCACCAATATCTGGTCCGGAAACGCCTCGTTAACCCCAATCAATTGGGCTCGAACCCCAATAAAAGCAGTCAGATCCCGGGTGTTTTTCGATGGCAGATGCGTTTGGAAAATGTGCCAGTTCTGATTTCCGTCGTGGTCCTTCAAATAAAGCAGGTGCTCCCCGTCCGCCTGCCAGAAGAAATCCATGACGGATGCCTGCGGATCCTGCACAACCACTTGATCCGCAGCCTCGTTGCCCAGCGTCTTCACCCAAACGCTCATCACCCCTTCGTGAGCGGCCAGATACCCCAATTTTGTGCCGTCGGGTGAGATTTTGGGTGAGAATCTTTCTTGGTTGCCGAACAAGACTTCCCGCGGGATGAGTGCGGGGAGCTCTGCCTCAACACTCAAGGTGCCAAAAAGAAGGAGGACCCACACCCCTTTTGACAATCCAGCCCGAACTCCGGCCTCAAGCGTTAACCAAACAAGTCTCATGAAAGTCCGCAACACTTATGGACCCCTCGGTTCAGGGTCAATGGCAAACAAATAGGATAATCCATTTAGTGCCGAAGTCACTTCAGAATTTCCGATTCCACTCCGGATTCGCATACTGGGATAAAGCCAGGTTTTTCACCCCGTCGATGAAGCCAGGAAGTGCCTCAACGGGAGCGTTCATTCGTGCGCCCCACACCTCCCGCAGGGCCGTTTTCACACAGCCCGGCCGGAGCTGAAGATTCCCCACAAAACGTTCGTGCGATCGACCCTCTCGATAATCGGGCTGGACCGACGGCAGCCTAACCACCCGGGCCATCAGGGCCAGGTCCAAACCAAGGAGGAAAGTGCCGTGAAACAGCAGCGCGCGCCTCCTCCGACGCTGCGCGTTCCCAGAGAACTTGAGCTCTCCAAGAACCAAATCCGTGTGCCCTGCAACGCTGATCGTCATGCCCAACAACGCCTCGAACAGGGCGCGATGCCGCTCCATGACGAACGAGTTCGTGCCCCGAATAGTCGACAGGGGCCCCTTTTCATCGAACGGCAGGACCACCGCGTAGTTCAAACAACCCACCCCCTGCATCACGGTTCCCCCACCGCTGCAGCGCCTGAGAATCGGAATCTGGAGCTCTTCGCAGGCCGCTGCATCCACTTCGTCGGACCACCGTTTGCCATGCCCCAAGACCACGAAAGGAACCGGCGACTCCCAAAAACGAAGCATACCGTCCCCATGTCCGCTCTCCAATTGGTCCAACAACACCTCATCCGCCGCAAGGTTTTCATGCGGGGAGTCAAAAGTGATGTCGAGGCATTGCATTCTTGAATCTCTCAGACCGTACCCTTAACATCCGGGGCGTTTTTTGCCGATGACCTGCGGAAAATTAAAGAGCCGGCGCTTTAAATCAACGACCATTATCGAACAGAACATGACCAAAGCGAGTCAACAAGAGACCTCGAATAACCTCAGAAAGGCCGGAGTGAGAACTTTGGACAAGCAAGCCATGGAGGCCCTGGAAGGACTTGTGGGTTCCTTGCTCGAAACTCAGGAACCCGAGCAGGTCACCGCTTTCATGGGTAATCTTGTCCGGCGCCTTCGCAAAAGTCATGTCGAAGTCCCTTCCGTTGTTCGAACCCCTTACGTCAATACCATCCCGGCAGAAGAGGAACCTGCCTACCCGGGAGACTGGCAAACAGAGGTGCGCATCAAAAGCATCTTGCGCTGGAACGCCATGGCCATGGTGGTCAATGCCAACCGAAAACACAATGGCCTGGGTGGTCATATCTCCACATTCGCCTCTTCAGCAACACTTTACGAAGTTGGTTACAACCACTTTTTCCATGGAGGCGAGGAAGGGAGCATCGCCGATTTGATCTATTTCCAAGGCCATGCCACCCCAGGGAACTACGCCCGCGCGTTCCTGGAAGGACGCCTCGAGGAACGACATCTTCAGAATTTTCGCCAGGAACTCGCCGAAGGCGGCGGGCTCTCATCCTATCCCCACCCCTACCTCATGCCCGACTTCTGGCAGTTCCCGACGGTCTCCATGGGGCTCGGACCTCTCCTGTCCATCTACCAGGCGCGTTTCATGCGGTATCTCCGCGCACGAGGCTTTTTGACAGGCCCGGAGGCCAAAGTGTGGGCGTTCGTCGGAGATGGTGAGAGCGACGAGCCCGAAACATTGGGCTCCCTGACCTTGGCCGCCCGCGAGAACCTCGACAACCTGATCTGGGTCGTCAACTGCAACCTTCAGCGCCTCGATGGCCCGGTTCGCGGCAACGGAAAAATCATCCAGGAACTCGAGTCCGCCTTTCGCGGGGCTGGTTGGAACGTCATCAAGGTCATTTGGGGCTCGGACTGGGACCCCCTGCTTGCGGCTGACAAAACCGGATTGCTCGCCAAACGCATGGAAGAAACGGTGGACGGCGAATACCAAAAATACACTGTCGAACCCGGCAGCTACACCCGCAAACACTTCTTCGGGAAATACCCGGAACTGCTCCCTATCGTCAACCATCTCAGCGACGACCAGATCCGCAAGCTGCTCCGGGGTGGGCATGATACACGAAAAGTTTATGCCGCCTACAAAGCGGCTACCGAACACCGCGGCCAACCGACAGTCATCCTCGCGAAAACCGTGAAGGGCTACGGGCTGGGCGAGGCTGGCGAAGGACGCAACATCTCGCACCAGCAGAAAAAACTGAACGAAAAGGAACTCCGCGAGTTCCGGGCGCGGTTCAACATCCCGATCAGCGACGAGGATATCGCGGAAACACCCTTCTATCGCCCCCCGGACGACAGCCGCGAGATTCAGTATCTCAAGGAACGCAGGAAAGCTCTTGGGGGAGCCCTCCCTAAGCGGACCGTCAAAGCCGAACCACTCGCCGTGCCCACGTTGTCCGATTTCGCTGAGTTCCTCAAAGGATCAGGACGCATGGAAGTCTCCACCACGATGGCGTTCGTCCGCATGTTAAGCACCCTCCTGCGCACCCAAAGCATCGGCCGCAGGATTGTCCCGATTATCCCCGACGAAGCCCGCACTTTCGGCATGGACGCTCTCTTCAAAGAGATCGGTATCTATGCGCCCAAGGGCCAACTCTATGAACCTGCGGACAGCAAGTCGCTGCTCTATTACCACGAGACCAAAGATGGCCAGATCCTTGAGGAAGGCATCACCGAGGCCGGGTCCATGTCGTCGTTCATCGCCGCCGGAACCGCCTATGCCAACTTCGGGATCAACATGATCCCGTTTTATATCTATTACTCCATGTTCGGATTTCAACGGATCGGAGATCAAATGTGGTTGGCGGGTGACATCAAGGCAAAGGGCTTTCTTTTGGGCGCGACGGCTGGCCGCACCACCCTCAACGGCGAGGGCTTGCAACATGAAGACGGCCATAGCCTCGTGCTCGCAAGCACCATCCCGTCGCTCCTGACTTACGATCCCGCGTTCGCCTACGAAATTGCCATCATCCTTCAGGACGGCCTCAAACGAATGTACCAAGAAGGCGAGGAAATCTTCTATTACATGACCCTCTACAACGAGAATTACGCCATGCCCTCCATGCCCGAAGGCGCACGCGATGGAATTCTCAGCGGCCTCTACAAGTTTAAAACCGGCCCCACCGGGAAGGCGCATAAGGTCCAGATCCTCGGGAGCGGCCCCATCATCCGAAGCGCCCTGCGAGCTCAGGAGATTTTGGCGGAACGTTACACCGTCTCCGCCGATGTCTGGAGTGCCACAAATTATAAAAAACTCCGGAACGAAGCTCTCGAAGCCGCGCGTTGGAATCGGCTCCACCCGGCCGATGCACCCAGAAAATCCTATGTCGAAACCGTCCTCGCCAACGAGCCTGGCCCTTTCATCGCCGTGTCGGACTTTATGAAAATCGTGCCTGATCAGATCGCCCCTTGGGTTCCCGGCGGACTGACCTCGCTTGGAACTGACGGATTTGGACGCAGCGATACGCGCGAGCGCTTGCGCCGGTTCTTCGAGGTCGATGCCGAATCCGTTGTCATCGCCGCATTGCACACCTTGCACAAGAAAGGGGCAATGCCGCACGAAACAGTTTCCAAAGCCATCAAGGACCTCGGATACAACCCTGAAAAATCCGCGCCAATCTGCCTCTAAAACACCTCTATCGGTGGCGTTCGGTTGGCATCTTATCAACCGCTCTCGTTCTCGACTTATCTAATCCTGGTCAAACTCATTTATTTAGAATATGGACGTCAAACTCCCAAAGCTCGGCGAAGGTTCCGAATCCGGTGTCGTGGTCAGTGTTCTCGTCAAGGAAGGAGACACGGTGGTCAAAGGCCAGACCGTGGTCGAACTCGAGAATGAAAAGGCCGTGGCACCCATCTCCGCAAGCGCGGCTGGCAAGGTCCGCAACATCCGGGTGAAGGAGGGCGACAAAGTCAGCGTCGGCCAGATCCTCCTCTCCCTGGAAGTGGTCGGCGAAGTTTCCCCGACGGCACTCGCTCAAGGAGTGTCGGTGTCCGCCTCTGCCGCCGCCCCCTCCCCGGCGTTGGTTTCGCAACCTGCGGCAGCGCCAGTCCCCGAGCCCTCGTTGGAATCGGGGGTCATCAATCCAAACCCCGCCGCCGCCCCTTCCATTAGAAAAACAGCGCGAGAATTAGGCATCGACCTCACGCGGATCCGTGGTAGCGAACGCGGCGGCCGAATCGTCATGGGCGATCTTCGAGCTTACGTGGATCGTCTCCAAAAGCTGGCTTTCGTTCCAAAAGCCGCTCCGGGCCGGAACGACCGGCCACTCTTGGAATCGATCGATTTTTCGCAATGGGGCGCCGTCTCCCGAAAGGGGCTGACTCCGTTGCGCAAGATTATCAGCCGCCGCATGTGCGAGAATTGGACCACGGTTCCCCACGTCACACAATTCGAAGAGGCCGATATCACGTCTCTGCTCGACCTCCGAAAACGGTTCGCCCCGCTTTACGAAGCGCAGGGTGCCCGGCTCACCCTCACTCCCCTTGTTATTCGAGCGCTCGTCAACACTCTCAAAAAGCATCCTCTCTTCAACGCCAGCATCGACGATGTGCTCGAGGAGGTGGTTCTTAAACACTACTTCCATGTCGGCGTAGCAGTCGATACCGAGGCCGGCCTCATGGTCCCCGTGATTCGGGACGCCGATAAAAAGAGCTTGCTGCAACTCTCCAAGGAACTCGAAGAGTTGGCTGCGAAAGCCAGGGATAGAAAAGTGTCCGGTGAGGATCTCAGAGGAGGCACTTTCACCGTGTCAAACCAAGGCGGTATCGGAGGAGGGTTCTTCACGCCCATCGTCAATAAACCCGAAGTCGCAATTTTGGGTCTCGGCCGGGGCGCTCAGAAACCGACTGTCGTGGGAAATAACGTCGAAATCAGAACCCTCCTTCCCATAGCCTTGTCCTACGACCACCGTCTCATCGACGGAGGCAGCGCCGCGCGATTCATGGTGGAATTCGTTCAAAATCTCACCACGATCACCGAGAGCGATCTCAATTTAGTGGCCTAGTTCTATCTAAACAAGCACATGGATCCGATCAAAACCCAAATCGTTGTTGTCGGGGCTGGCCCCGGAGGTTACGCCGCCGCCTTTTACGCCGCAGACCGGGGCATGAGAGTCATCCTGGTGGAGCAGGAAAAACGCCTCGGTGGTGTTTGCCTGAACCGTGGCTGCATCCCCTCAAAAGCACTGCTCAATGCCACCAGCTTGGTCGTGGCAGCCAGGGAATCGGAACACCGTGGAATCGTGTTCGAACCGCCCAAGATCGATCTCGCCAAGCTGCGAGTATGGAAGGAATCCGTCCTGCAAAAACTGGGGCAAGGGATCGCGCAACTCGCGCAAAAGCGGGGGGTCCAGGTGATCTGCGGACGCGGCTACTTGGAGTCGTCCAGGCAACTGCGGGTGGAAACCGCCGAGGGTCAACTTTTCGTTGAGTTCGAGCATGCGATTGTTGCTGTGGGTACCAAGCCTGCTCTCCCAAAAGCGTTCGACCTGGGTAATCCCAAGGTCATGACATCCACCCAGGCTCTCGAAATCGAGGAAATCCCACAGAGCCTGCTCGTGATCGGGGGGGGGTATATCGGAATGGAGCTGGGCACCGTTTACGCATCCCTTGGCTCACAAGTGGTCGTACTCGAAGCGCTCGACACCCTCCTCGCCGGCGCCGACGCGGATCTCGTGCGCCCTGTGCTGGCCCGTGCAAAAAAGGCCTTTCGAGAGGTTCGGCTGAAGGCCAAAGTTCTCAGCATGAGCACCGCCGGAAAACACATCAAAGTCACCGTCGAATACAATGGCGAAACCAAGGAGGAACTCTACGACCGCGTGCTGGTTTCCGTGGGCAGGGTTCCCAATTGCGAAGATCTGGGGCTGGAAAACACGCAGGTGGTCCGGGACGAAAAAGGATTCATCAAGGTGAACTCCAAACAACAAACCGATGACCCTCACATTTGTGCGATCGGAGACATCGCCGGAGGGGTCCTGCTCGCACACAAGGCAGCGAAGGAAGCACGGATCGCCGTGGAAGGGATCTGCGGTGAGGACTGTTCCTCAATAAACCTCGTCATTCCAGCAGTGGTCTTCACCGATCCTGAAGTGGCCTGGTGCGGACTCACTGAAAGCGAAGCCAAAACCAAGGGGATCAAAGTGGAGATCGCGAAGTTCCCGTGGGGTGCCTGCGGACGTGCCCTCACTTACGATCGACCCGATGGGCTGACAAAACTGGTGATCGACCCCGAGACGGAACGCGTCCTCGGCGTGGGAATCACGGGGCACGGCGCAGGAGAGCTCATCGCAGAAGGAGTTCTGGCGGTTGAAATGGGAGCCACAGCCAGGGATCTGGCCGAATGCGTGCACCCTCATCCCACGCTTTCTGAAACATTGATGGAAGCGGCGGAGGTGTTTTACGGCCACGCGACCCACACCTTTGTCCCTAAAAAGGAGCCAAAATGACACCAAGGTGTGACAATCTGACCTTTACCACAATAAAAGAAGGCCAGAGAGGTCTCCATAAAACCCTTAAATGACCGGCCCGCCAAGTCGGGGTCTCGTGTAACTTGGCTCTCGGGTCCTGATTCGGCGATAGGCCCGCAGGGCCGGTCTCTTCAAGCAGGCACATCGACCCGCTCGCGCCTGTCCACCATCTTCCGGAGCTTTCGCAGTGCGATCTCCTGAATCTGCCGAATTCGTTCCCGCGTCACTCCAAAATGTTCACCCACTTCCTCAAGGGTTTTCTCAGTGTTCCCATCAAGCCCGAAACGATACCGGATGATGCGCGCTTCGCGAGGGTCCAAATACGCGACCATCTCGCGGATCATCTCCGTGCTGGTCCGCCCAGCGAGTTCCTCATAAGGCGTCTGCGCAGCCTCATCCGCGATCACATCGGCGATCGAATTCGAATCCTCATCGCCGAGCGGTGCCTCCAGAGAGGCCGGACGGATGGCGGCCAGCCTCAACTGCGAAACCCGGGCGCCCGTCATTCCCAATTCTTGTCCCAATTCCTCAATCGTCGGGTCGCGGCCAAGCACATCCTGCAGCTTCGACTCGGCTCGGCGAATATTAAAAAGTTTGTCCACGACATGCACCGGCAATCGAATCGTTTTGGACTGATTTGCCAGCGCGCGCTTGATGGCCTGCTTGATCCACCAGGCGCTGTAGGTGGACAATTTCGCCCCTTTTCTCGGATCAAATCGCTCGACTGCGGTCATCAAGCCAATGTTCCCTTCGTTGATCAAGTCCAGCAGCGGCAACCCGAACCCCTCATAGTCACGCGCTATTTTGACCACAAGCCGGAGATTCGCCTTGATCATCAGTTCCCTCGCCGCTTTGTCCCCACGCCGTATCTTTGTCGCCAGCTTCTTTTCCTCCGCCGGCGTCAACAACTGAGTCTGGCTCACTTCCTTGATGTAGAGCTTGAAGGCGGTGTCGCCATCATAAGGCTGGCGCGTTTCCAAAACGGAAAGGATCTTGTCCGGTTTCGGGGTGGGAACTGTCATCACCGCAGGCACCGGCTCGCAGATCGTCGCCTCGAACCTCCGCGCCGTCGTGGTCACAAGCAAGCGCCGACTCGTTCTGCATCGCTTCGGGCTGCTTTGTTTCCTCCCCGCCCTAAGAACCAAATCTGTTTTCATTGATTCTTTGGATGCGGTTTTCGAGAAGATGTTCATTTCTTTTTTAGGGTTGTCTCGGAGCTCACAAACCGACGAGACTCGAGTGCCAGCAGTTTTGAAGCCAACTTGTGAAAGACCGCTGATGGTCGCGCCTTCCAAGTCCGTGCTCTTCCTGAGCCAGCCATTCTCTTCAGGGGGAAACACCGGAAGAGGGGCTGAGTTACGGTGCTTTCAAAAAGAAACTCTGCGCCTCAGGCTGCGCCAATAGATCGGTGTTGGCACGTGGCCTTCGCACCCGCTGCTTCCTGGAAGGTCGCGCGTCGGAGCCGATGGTCCTGAAGGGCTCAGATGGAATATTTTGCCACCATCTCGGCGGAGAGCTCCGTCGATCTGCCAGTCGTTAGTGCAACCAGTGTGTATTGGCACCACCCGGTGCTTGAGACCTTGCCCGTTCCTTTGTTCACAATCACAAACTCCACGCGCACGCCATCCTTGCAAAACTCCGCAACCCGCGTCTGAACTTTCATCCAATCACCCAGTGTCAAAGGCCGCTTATACTCGATGTGCGCCTCCTTCACAACCCACCCCAGGCCCCGTTCCATGAAGTTTTCCATCGAGAAACCGTAGCACCGTGCCATCTGATCGTACCGCGCCGCGAGCACGTAATCAAAGTATTTGCTGCTGTGGACATGATTCAAAAAATCAATGTCATCAGGACGCACAGCCATCTCTGTCTCGAAGGTTGAATAACTCATCTCATCAGGTCAGCTCGATTGTGAAAACGGAACTCCTATGACCTTCACCACGCGGTCTCCCTCGGGAGACTTCCACGTCAGCTCCTGCCCGATTTCGTTCACTTCCTTGCGCACGTATCCCAACCCTCGTACCCGGCCGCTCCCAAGGGAACGTACGGCACTGGTGACGTAACCCACTTCTTTTCCAACCGCTGTCCACAATTTGTCGCCCTGCGCCGGAAGCACGCCCGTCGATTCCGCGAATTCCAGAACACGCAACGCTTTGGCCACCTGACCATAAGTCCGGATGCGCGCGATGATCTCCTGACCTATGTAACACCCCTTCGAATAGCTGATCCCACACCGCTCAATCCCTGTCTCTGGCGCCAGATTCGAGTTGTCCATATCCACTCCGTAACGCGGGATTCCAGCCTCCACCCGCGCCTGTTCCCAAGCCCCTAACCCACACGCGCATCCGCCCAGATCCGTCGAGACGCGCACCGTCCTCTCAAACAAGGTTGCCATCCCAGCTTGCGGAACAAATAAATCGAAACCCGAGCTTCCCAACCGAGGGTTGTTCGCCACATAAACCAAACCCAATCCGGCGTCGTTGACCGTGACAATCCCATGACCCTTGATCGGCAACTCCACACCCAATGCCAACCGTTCTAGGACCTCTTTCGATCCCTGTCCTTGAACGCTGACCAAATCGTAAAAAGGCGCGGCATCCACGATTTGGACATCATCTCCGATCACGTAAGCCTCCAGCCGACCCCGAACCGCGTCGGTGTACCCGGGTTCGAAATCCACCAGGAGTTCCTCCTCAAGACAGAAGATATGAAGGTCCATCTCGAGCCTTCCCTTGGCTGAAACAAGCCCCGCAAAACAGCCCTCTCCAGGCCTCAGCTTAGCCACCTCATTGGTCACCTGACCGTGCAAAAACCGGCGTCGATCCGCCCCCACCACGCAGAGTCGGCCACGCGAACTCAGGTCCATCACGCCGGACACTTCCACAAGAGCACGATGCTCCCCAGCCAGGTCCCCATACGTCGTCACAACGGCCAACCCATCCAGGACCTCAAACTGCGCGCCCAGACTCTCGTGTAATTCTCGAATGCTCATGATCGTGATCCAAAGCCTCTAACACCCAGCCTTCATCGAACCAAAAACAATATCAACACCCCCAGCACGATGCGATACCATCCGAAGCTTTCGAACGAGTTGTGCTGCACATAACGCAACAACCACTTCACCGCGACAAACGCCATCACGGCGGCTACGAAGGTCCCAATCCCAAGCACCATCCAGTTCACCGCAGGTCCCTCAGGGTGTCGGAGCGCCTGCGAAATCTCCAAGCCGCCCACGGATAAAAGAGTCGGGATCCCAAGCAGGAATGAAAACTCCGCAGCAGCGGGTCGGCTCAGCCCCAATGCAAGCCCCATCAAGATCGTGGTCCCCGATCGTGATGCCCCCGGGAATACGGGCGCAAGCAACTGCGCGGCCCCAATCGCCGCCGCCAAAGTCCAAGTCACCTCAGAGCTCGAGGGCCGCCCTTTCAACCACTTCTCAACCACGAGGAATAAAATGCCTCCCACCAAAGTAGCTATCGCCACGGGCTTGGGATCATGCGGCAACTTTAACCCCAGCTTCTTCAACACCAACCCCACGCTGCCGGTGATGAAAAACGCGAGCGCCAGTTTTAAAAGGTAATCCCTCGACTCCCCATCACGCCAGCAGCGCATCAACTTCCTCAATCGTTCCTGAAAAACCACCACCACCGCCAGAACCGCTCCACACTGGATCACCGCATTAAACAAATCTGTCTGGCTGCCCAAAAAATGCTCCGCTAGCAGCAAATGGCCGGTAGAGGAAATCGGCAAAAACTCGGTGATTCCCTCGATCAACCCCAGAACCACCGCAACAACAATGTCATGCATGCGAAGGTTAAACGCCAAAGCCGAATCGCAATCAAGCGGCAAATCGCCGTTTGATTGGGGTCAGTCCCGGCCTCAAAGGGGTCAAACTAAGCGCCATTCAGGTCTGAACCTGTTGGAGAAATAGATCTGATAGCCCGGCGCTCGGACCTGGAGGCATCTGTCCCGCAGCCCTCAGTCCCTAGGAAGTGGGGTGGGGACGGCTCGTCCCCAGGTCCGCTGCGCTAGGCACGTGAACCGGGGACGAGCCGTCCCCGCCCCGAAGCTGTCATGAATCAGCCCTGCTCAGAAGGTGTTTGGCATGGGGATGATTAGGCTCAAAAAGCTCTCGTCCCTGAGCCGTTTCCAAGAAGGCGGGAAGCACCTTCTGATAAACCTTAAGTGGGTGATGAACAACTTAACTTGTTCATGATTATTTTGCTTTTGCCTACGGTGATGGATCCGCGTAAGATTAGGATTGGGATTAAGAAAAATGGAGAAATTGGGGTTGCGCGCCCAGATCACGATTTCAACCGGTTTTACTGAGGGCTCAATCTCGCGGGAACTCGCCGCCCTGGATCAACGGAAAAGATCGGGCGGGATGTTGGGCAGCGTTTCCAGCATGATGCAGCGAATCGCCTTTTTCTCAAGGGCTGGAAGGTAGGCAAACTCCTTGTCAGCCGAATCGGACGCCAGGGCTTTCGACAGCCGCCGATAGACCCGTTCCCTCAGTTCCATCGGCAGACCGCCAAACAGGGGAGTGTAGATCATGTAGCTGCAGCGGTAACGCATGAGGCGTGTGTTGAGATCCAAATCCTTTAGCGAGATTCCTTGTGAATTGACACGGCGATTCCTTAAAAAATCCGCCTTGAAAGCGGAATCCACATGGAGCTCGTTTGGGGGCAGCATGACTTCGTCCGCAAACAGAATGTAGCGGACCAACAACGCCGACTGAGCCTCCATCTCGGTTTGCTGGGAATCGCTCAGTTTGCCCTGGTTGGAGTGCAGGTGTGTTCGGGCACGGTACGAGGCTTCCACGACACGATTCACAAAACCCACCTGATGTTCATGCAAAAGATGGGCGAGCACATCGCTTGTGCGCACAGGGTAGTTGTTGAAATCAAACGCACTTCCAGGAGTCACGGGAATTTTTGTGAGGCCCTGCGGCGAAAGCCGCCCCATCAGATTGCCCAGGTGGTTGGTAATCCCCCCCAAGCCGGTCACATACCACCCGCCTAATCGTTGATCAAGCGGGATGCCATGTCCGCTCTGGCCTATCCTGTACGCCGTGAGGCTGCCCCCGCCCGGACCGGGAATCACGGACTTGGCGATCAAACCAGGCACTTGGCCCGTATCCTCGCTTGCATGGCAGTTCATGCAACGCCCTGAACGTTCCGGCCGCGGAGGCTGCCCGTCTCGCGGAATGTCGAAGATATAGAAAATACCCCCTAATTCCGGATCCAAAGAAACGACCTCTATTCGCCCACGGGGTATGTAGCCGACATACGTGTCTTCGTTGAAGTAAAGAGCGCGGGGATTGGAAGGAGAGATCAAACTCAACTGCAGGCTTGTGGTGGAAAACACCCACATTTGGGAGGTCGATGGGATCTCCAACGCCTTGAGAAGGCTTGTTAAAAACGCTTTCTCACTCCTGGAATCAAGAGAAGCGGTCGCCGTTCCTATTTCGAGATCCCGCTTGAATCGGGAGAAACGATCCTGGGGAATGCGGTCTTTATACAGGTGGGGCGGCGCCTCGATGTCATGGTAAACAGACTGACCCAAGGACAGGAGCGGAAGTCCCAAAACAATCATCAGCGGCCAAACAAAATATTTCATCTGCGGCCGGATGATACGCGGTTGTTCCGCTCAACCACAAGCCCCTGGTGACCCCTCCGCAACCGAGACGCTTGGCAGCGGTTCGACACAACCCTCTATTGTTCGGCGCGGTCATTGGGATTGGCTCCGGGGAGTGAGGAGTCGATCAATTGTAATGCGGCTGATGAGCAAGCCCCAGGCTAAAACCGTTGAGAGCCTCCAAACATTTCGAATCTTTTTGGCTAGGATTGCGAGGATAATGGGAACTGAAGTTCGGCGCCTGAATCGCGCTCTCAACCGCTTTTGCTGAGGTCTGAGGTTGTTGTTCGCGTTTGACAAGCCCAGGGAATGAATACAAATTGTATGCGTGCGGATTGTGAAGGAAAAATTCCTGCGCGACGGAGCGGAACAATACCCGAAGGCCGCGAAGTATTTGGCTGCCTGGACGGCGACTTTGAGGGCAGCTACATAGCGAAACATTGCCGGCGTGCGCGCTTGTTATGGCAGCGCAGATGTTGTGCATGTCCGCAGCGGAAAGCCGGTGATCGTGTTCAACGTCTGCGGCAACACCTATCGGCTGATTGTAGCCATGCACTTTAACAGCCAGATGGTTTACCCGCTCCGCTTCCTGGCGCACGCCGAATACGACCGTGACGACTGGAAAGACGAATTATGAAGACAGAGACAAAATTCCGCCTTCAGGACTTACCTAAGGACTACGTGGCCCTTTGTCGCAGGTTCCTGCCGCGCCCAATTCGCGATGCCGTGGACTACGCGAATATAGCGGAAGTGGCCGATGCGATGGTCTTGTGGCACGACGATTTCACCCGTGACCAGGCCGACTATTTTGACCTGCTTTGCTCGCTCATCGAAGACCATGATTCGAAGAACGTTAAGTGGCCGAAAGTAAAGGGCGTGGACGCCCTGAAACACCTGCTCGGCGAACAAGGTCTTGGGGCGGCGGATCTGTCGCGCCTTTTGGGGGGCAGCCGCAACCTGGGCGCGATGATTCTGCGTGGCGAACGCAGGCTCACACTCGATCACGTTCGCACGTTGTCGAAGCACTTTGGTGTGTCCGCCGACCTGTTTCTTTCAGACACCCACTAGTGAATCCGCCCCGCGGGATTGCGAAAGTGGGCAGCCATTCTCCGTCGCCGATCACAGGCGGTGTAGAGTAGGCGGAGCCGACGGATTGAGAGGCACCAAGGCCAATGACCATCTGACTCCGCCCCTCATCGAACCGTGACCCCGGCATGCAATACTTCAGATTACTCACCACTGATTACTCACCACGGTCTCCGGTTCGAGTGTCGAAGCCATCGGAAGCGGAGGTGCGGGGAGGCTTTACTTGCTTTCCTCCTTTCGTTACGGTTTCGCCGGATCACACGTTTCCCCTATGCCAAGTCCGATTCCGCTGTATGCCGCTACCACGACGGCACCGCGCGCCATTCGACCCGCCGGGCCAGTCCCCGGGCGCTCAATGAGGATGGAACCCGCTCTCCCGTTCCGCTCCTCCTGGGTCCTGCTTCTCTTCGCTCTGCTGACACCTTGCCTCGCGGATAATTCACGAGAAAGTGCCCATGACTTCTACCAGAGTCCCGGGACCCTCCGAATGGCTCGGCGGCTTGCGGAAGTCACAAAGAAAATGGATCCAGGCAAAGGCCCATTCCTCAGTATTGAAAGGGCTGCTTTGTTTCGACAAGCTCTGCTCCAGAAACCAGCTCTGGAGAAATGGCTGGATCTGATGCCTCGTTACGCCACCGAACTGTTGAACGCAGGCCAAACAGATGAGGCGTTCAGGACATTTGCGAAACTGGAAAAGACCGCCCAGCAAAACGCCGTTTCATGGCTGGCTGACAACAGACCGCGGCTCGGCACCTATCAGGCGCTGGTCCAACTGCGCAGGGGGGAACAGGAAAATTGCATCACAATGCATAATGAAGACTCCTGCATCTTCCCGATCCAAGGAGGGGGGATTCACCGAAAACCCCAGGGCTCTCGGAATGCCGTCGAAGCACTCAAGGTTTTGCTTCGCGACTTTCCTGAAGACCTGCAAGCCCGCTGGCTGCTCACCATCGCTACCATGACGCTCGGGGAGTATCCAGACAAAGTCCCACCTGAGTGGCTCATCCCACCGTCGGTGTTCAAGTCCGAGCACGAACTCAGCCGGTTCCGGAATGTGGCTCCCGGGCTCGGACTGGATTCAAACGGGCTTTCCGGTGGCGCCATCCTGGAGGACTTCGACAACGATGGATTTCTCGATGTGATGTTTTCCTCGATCGGATTTCAGGACCCTCTTCAGTTCTTTCACAACAACGGCGATGGGACTTTCACTGACAAATCCGACTCGGCGGGCCTTCGAGGAGAGACCGGGGGGCTGAACTTACTGCAGGCCGACTACAATAATGACGGCTACATCGATGTGCTGGTGTTGCGCGGCGCGTGGTTCGGATCGGAAGGACACCATCCCAATTCGCTCCTCCGAAACAACGGGAACGGAACCTTCGACGATGTGACGGATGAATCCGGAATGCTGAGCTTTCACCCGACGCAAACGGCGGTTTGGCTCGACTTCAACGGGGACGGCTGGCTGGACCTTTTCATCGGCAACGAGTCCACGCCGGGTGATGAGAATCCTTGCGAACTCTTTCGCAGCAATCGGAACGGTACCTTCACCGACGTGGCGGTCGAAGCGGGCCTGGCGGTGAAGGCATTTGTGAAGGGTGTGACGGCTGGGGATTTCGACAATGACGGGCGTCCGGATCTCTACCTGTCCGTGCGTGACGCGGGGAACTTTCTGTTCCACAACGACGGACCGAGGCAAGGCTCAACGAGCGGGCAGGGAGCCTGGTCGTTTACCGATGTCACGGCGAAGGCCGGTGTCAGGGAGCCGATCCACAGCTTTCCAACGTGGTTTTTCGATTACGACAACGACGGCTGGCTCGACTTGTTTGTGGCGGGTTACAAAATTCGAAACGTGGGAGACGTCGCGGCCGACTACCTGGGTCTGCCGCATTCCGGCGAACGGGCGCGGCTGTATAGAAATCACCGCGATGGAACTTTCGAGGATGTTTCACGCGAGACGGGGACGTTTCGGCTACTGCATGCGATGGGATCCAACTTCGGAGATTTGGACAATGACGGATGGCTCGACATGTATTTGGGCACGGGCGACCCGGATCTCGCGACCCTCATTCCGAACGTCGCGCTCAGGAACAACCAGGGCCGAAGGTTCCAAGACGTGACCACATCAACAGGCTTGGGCCATCTCCAAAAGGGCCATGGCGTCGCCTTTGGAGATATCGATAACGACGGCGATCAGGACATACTCGAAGACATGGGTGGCGCTTACGCGGGCGACCTCGCTCACAACGTTCTTTTCAAGAATCCCGGCAATCGCCACCACTGGGTCACTCTCAAACTGGAAGGAGTGGAGTCCCCTCGCTGCGCCATCGGTGCCCGCATCCAGATCACACTGGAGACGGCGGAGGGAACTCGAGACGTGTACCGAACCGTCGGCTCAGGAGGCAGTTTTGGCGCCTCACCTTTGCGCGCCGAAATTGGATTGGGCGACGCGAAGCGCATCTCAAAGGTCCAGATCAGATGGCCAGCCGGCGGAGGCATTCAGCAGGTGAACGGCCTCGCTCTGGATGGGTTTTACCAAATTCGCGAAGGAGAGCCCGCCGCTCGACCGTGGGGGGTCAAATCGTTCAAATTGCCTGGGGATTGAACCAGCGCTCAGGGCAAATCCTTAAGCTGGTGAATCGTTCCGTGCAGGGACCGTTCAAGGGTCGGGCCCGCGGCGGCTCGGAGCCTCACGTTCAGTTCATAGCACTGCGTGGGTGCCAGCGCCGGGATGCCGAGTGTCACCGTGCGTCCATCGTTGCGGAGGTGCGCCGTTTTTATGTCCAACGGATGTTCATCGTAGTGCTGCGATCCGTACTTGGCGCTCCGCTTGAGGTGCCACACTTTGAAAGCGAACGAGCCAGGCCTCACGCTGGCGGGGTCAAGAGGGTCGCTGAAGGTGACGGTCAGTGCGCCTTTTGCGGCGTGGACTGAGAGCGGGACGTGCGCCGGTGTTTCGCTGCGGCGGATGCGATGAAAACCACCGGGAGCGGTGACATTTCCCGCCCAGGCGAACAGGCCGCAGGTGTAGAGATCGCCATCAGCCGCGAAACGTCCGCGCATGATGCCGGTGGCGAAAGCGGGCATCGGCAACGCGCACACGGCACCCTGCCATTGGCTGCGGACTTCCTCCTTCGGCACGATGAAGACCCTGCCGGTGCCATAGCTGAGATTGAGCAATGAGCCGGCGAGAGAGCCCCAGGCGTTCTTCGGCACCCAGAGCAGCTCCGCGGGGCTGCGGTCCTTGTCATTCGTGATCCAAACCATCGGCGGCTCCATCGCGGAATCGGACGAGTTGGTCACATCAGTGTAGCCGAACATGTTGCCGTAGAACCCGCCGACTTTGACGCGGTTGATGCGGTTCTTCGGCGTCCAAAAACCCTCCTGATCTGTGACGAAAAACGTGCCGTCATCGTTGAGACACACGCCGTTCGCAGCGCGGAAGCCCGTGGCGAGAATGTCCGTGTGCAGGCCATCCGCGCTCACGCGTAACAGAGTGCCGTGGTGCGGTACGACCGAATCAAGCGCGTGGCGGCCGGACTTGGCGTAGTAGAAATTGCCCGACGAATCTGTCTGCAATCCCATCGCGAACTCATGGAAGTGTTCGGTGACTTGGTGGTCGTTGTTGAAGCTCTCGATGAAGTCCGTCTCGCCGTCACCGTTGAGGTCGTGCAACCGCACGAGCTGGTCTCGGCAAGTGATGAACACCTCATTGCCGCGAAACTTCACACCGAGGGGCTGGAAGAGTCCGCTCGCGAGGCGACGCCAGCGCAACGGGGCGGGCGCTGGGGCCATGAGGCCGTCCACACGCCACACGTCGCCATTCCATGTCGCGACGATCGCGGCCTTGCCGTCCGGTGTGAAATCGAAGCCGCCAGGACGCATCCAGCTCTGCCAGGGATTCTCCACAGGCAGCGGAAAGTTGTCGGCGATGAAGGCGCCGTCCGCTTGGCCGGCTTCGGATGTTGTATGGACTTCTTCTGGCCAGCGTTGCGGCCCGCCGTGCGTGAGCGGATCCAAGTCCAGCGGCGTGGTGATGGTTTTCGTCAGCGCGGTCAGCGACGCCGGGTCAGCTCGCGAGATGAACAGCCGCGTCTTTGACGCCCCAGGAAGCTGCGCAACCCAAAAGCCATCGTCCTTGCGCAACGTTCCGTCGCCCGTCAACCCGACGCTCACTGTTTCAGGTGCCACCCGGAGCTGCAGCGGCTGCTTCGACGCGGCGACATTCAGGGTACGCGTAAAGACGGGCGTGGAGCCGTAGTCGATCCAGCCGGGTGATTCGAGGACGCGCGTCCCGGCGATGCTTGCGGCGATGACCACCTTGCCTCCGTGCAGGTACATTCCCTCGTAGTGTGCCCACGTTCGCGGCAGCGGGCCGTAGGGGAGTTGGTCGCGACCACGCGGACGCACATCGTCCCATTTGCCCTCCGGCGAAGCCCAACCTGGGCCGACGGGATTGACAAAATGTCGGTCGCCGCTGAGGCCGGTGTGTGTGCCGTGGCTGCCGTCGAAAGCGATGCCTTTCCAATCCACAAAATCGCCCGTGGTCGCGGCGGCCACACGCATCGTGTCGTGGTCATACACAAGCCACGCGCGGCCCTTGCTCACGCCGCCGGGTCCGTCGTCGAGCCGAATCGCGAGGCCTTTCTGCGCCATGTTGCCGGGCGCGATCTGATAGGTCCAAAACAGCGCCGGCCCGAAGTCCATGCGCCGATAGGGCGGCAGCGCGCGCTCGACCTGCTCAGGTTCTGCGGAGGCCAGCGCCTTCGGCAACGAGGCCAGATAAGCGGGCGTCACTGCCGCAAGCTGCTTCGCGTTATGGGGTCGGAGGAATGCCTCGCGGATGTATTGGATGACGCTGTATTTCTGCGCGGTGGTGTATTGCCCCTGCGGCACCATCTGACCGAAGCCCTTGGTGAGAGTGACATACATTGAGTAAGGGTCCGAACCGTTCTTAAACTCACCCTCCGCAAAGCGCAGCGCCGTCGGCAGGAAGCCAATCTGCTCCTTCGTGCCGTGGCAGACGATGCACAGCTCTGTGTAAATCTGCCGGCCTTCTGCGATCGTGGTCTCATTCCAGCCGGCCACCAGCTCCCCGTGATCCGTCCGCTCCAGTGGTTGCACCCATGCAGCCCGCACGCTAACTCCTGTAGCCGGCTCAATCCGAGGCCGACTGCCGCCGCTCGAAGCAAGGGTTGCGGCCGCCGTGAAATCCGCGCCAAAGTTGAGTTGAGCATCGGGAAAATCCTGGGCATCGCTCTGCGAAAGGCTGGTAACTTCCTCCGGCCCGCGCACCAGCTTGCCGCCGGACCACACGCGCAGAACGGGCGCGCCCTTGGCGGGATGCTCCACCGCGACGTCGTGCTCCGCGCCCTTTGTCAGGGTGACGACGAGATTCTGACCCAAGCGCACCGCGCCCCCGGCTGGGTCGGAAAACTCGATGTGAAGGCGATAGCTCAGAGGCAGCTCTGGCGAAGTCAGAGGCATCGCATCGCGCGGCATGGCGGCGAAGGCGACGGGAGTGAGGAGGCAAATTGCGACGATGAATCTCATGGCAAAAGGAAGGGCTTTCGGTGTGGTGGCGTGGTTATGGTGACTCTTTCCCAAAGATTTTCATGGTGTGTTGAAGGAAAGCGTCCGTGTGTTAAGGGCGCACTTTGTAAACTTTCAACGCATAGTTCTCGGCATCCCTCGGGCTCTTGAACAGGTTCCCATCCAGATCCTCAAACCGCGGGTCCCGGTTCAGCTCAGCTTGCAACGCGTCCCTCCGCGTCAGCACCATCAGCGCGGCACCGGAGTTGGCGATCTCATCCGCCGTCGGTTTGATCCGGTCACCAAGCCAGGGGCGATCCATCAAGTAAGCGATGTAGATGCCGGTCCTGCCTCCCGCCACAATCGCGCTGCCGGCCACGCTTCCGGGAATCCCAAGTCCCTTGAGTCGTGTTGCCATATCGCGCGCGTACGAAGATGCCGGATCGGGCGCGCCATCCAATACAAGGGCCATGGGTCGCAAATTCGGAGCCAGAAAAACCAAAAACAACACACCTTGAGCAACCCCAACCCACGACGGGATCGGAGTCGCTGCCAAGCCCGTGCCGGTCTGTTCTCCGAACCTTTCCAAACCACCGAAACAGGCAGCAAGCATGAACGGGAGCGCGAAGAAGAAATACCGTTGATCGAACCAGCTCAGATAGACCGGAAGGTACAGAACGGTCAGGCAAACAACCGGAATCCACGCCAGCTCCCACAACAGGATCGGGCGGTTCCCGCCGCTTCTCCTCATCCTAAAACCCAAACTCACAACCGCCCCGAACAGGGCCAAGGCACCCACGCCCACGCTGTCGAAACTCCCAAGCAACCCCACCGCAGTCTCGGCGTTCTGTTTGATCAACCCGATTTGATGGGATCGATAGACCGCGCTTTCCATCGGCGACCAGTATCGATAATCCATCCCGCTCGGATCTTCCCAGGAAGTGATCCGCCCCGCTGCGGGGGTGTGGAAAACCCGGGCAAACGGATGATACCGATCCACATCAGCAGGCCCCACCACGGCATGCGCAATTCTTCCTGAGGTCGAGAATGTGGGATATCCGTAATGGAAACTGAGAGCGAGGATCCAAGGGAGGCTCACCAACCCCATCACGCCAAGGGTCCGAAGCCATGCGGAAAAGACGGTTCGGGCCGAGGAAGCCTTGGCATCCGCCCCAAAAACACAGAACCCGCGCCGAACCAAAACCCATCGTGCCACGGCCGCTGCGGTGATCGTGACCACAGCCATTGGCAATCCAATAGCTTTGGCCAAATAAGCTCCGCCCCAGCCCAGGCCGCATGCAGCCTGGCAGCGCCATTGGTTCAGCCAAGCGGCGCTCCAAAGCCTTGCCACAGCGAACAAAGACAAAGCTGAAAGCAGCAGGTCCGGAGAAATGTTCTGTCCTGCCCACGCGATAGAGCAGACAGCCAGTATTCCTTCCGAGCACAAGACCGAACGTCGGCGCAAACCCGCGCCGCGAAGCACACCACTGGCGCCCAGCCAAAACAAGACGGCGCTCAAGGCCATCACTTCCCGTGCCGCCAACAGGGGCGGCATCCCACCATACATCAAAGGTGCCATCAACCAGCTCAACAAGGGTCCCCAATAGCCCGAAACAGCCAGGTCCCACCTCCCCTCAACCCAATGCCTCGCGATCTGGGCGTAGGCGATGGCGTCCGTATTCAGATTATCACGGTTCGACCAGGCCGCTATCATGCAGCCGATGACGACCCCACACAACGTGCCCCACCAAACACGGTCCACCGTGCCTGTCCGTCCGGAAGCCAAATCAGCGCGTTTCTCAATCATTTGGATCCGTCTTTCCTCCATCGTGAGGTTTCTCAAACACGAACAGATGATTCAATCCGAGTTGAAATGTCTCGTGGACTTTCAATCGCAGCCCAACCGCTTCGAACATTGGCCGAACACGATCGGGGGAAAACCCGTAATGTTCCTCCACGGACATCCCGTCGGCCAGACCCAATCGGATCAACCAGTCCAGGATCCCATCTACCTTGGGAGACGGCACAGTAATCACCACGCGCCCGACTGGATTTAGCGACGCCGCGCAGCGGGCTGCGAGTCCTGGCTGGTCGCTGGCTGGAATGTGCTCCAGCACCGCCAGCATCACGATGACATCAAACCGCCCCATGCCTGGCCACTCGTCACAGACAGATCCCCGTATCAACCGAACATTGCCCGATTTGTCCACCGAGTCGACGGCAACGCACGGGTCCAAACCGACCCCGTGAATTCCCAAGGAAGCGTAACGCCTGAACAGAACACCGTCGGCACATCCCACGTCCAACACGCGGGCACCTCGAACCAAAAACGGTTTGAGTTTGGACAGGCGCCAGGTCTGCAAGATTCGATCGACAGGTCTCACGATTTTTCAGCCCTGTTTATACCTGCGTCTCATTCTCGTCACAAGCCGCTTTCGATCGAAGGATCATCCTTGCCTCGAATCAATGGCAGATCAACCCGTTGTTCGGGTCAAACCGTCGCCCCGCATTGATCTTCTCCGTCGTCCTGGCGTAGAGTGACGCCCATGTCTCGTCTTGTTGTGGCACGCCACTACCGCTCCCGTGTGAATCTCGAGCTGGAGCTGGAGTCAGAAACGGATCTCGACCCAGCAAATGAACGGCTTGTCGCCTGCAACCCAGCGCCTGACGACCACCAGGCTCGCCCGGATTTCTGGATCGCCCCGGCTCTGGTCGATCTGCAAATCAACGGCTACGCGGGCGTCGATTTTCAGAATGACACCACGGAAGCGCACCACCTCCTGAAGGCCTGCGGGGCGCTTCTTCGGGATGGTTGCGGCCTGTTTCTCCTCACCTTGATCACAGACGAATGGCCGCGTATGCTGCATCGGCTTGCACGCCTGAAGTCGATCCGAGACAAACATGTAATCTTGCGGAACACAATTGCTGGGTGGCATCTCGAAGGGCCCTTTCTATCGGATCAACCCGGGTTCCATGGCGCGCACCACCCAGGCTTCATGCTGGATCCGATGTCGGAGCACCTCCGCGCAATCAAGACCATCACGGCGGAAGACCCTGTCCTGCTCACCATCGCCCCCGAACGCTGCGGAGCCAACGATTTCATCAAAGCCGCCATCAAGGTGGGTTTCACCGTTTGTTTGGGGCACACGGACGGTTCCTGCCAGCAGTTGGACGCCGCCATCAAAGCGGGCGCTGTGGCCATCACCCATCTCGGGAACGCCGTGCCGCAACACCTGCACCGGCATGATAATGTTCTCTGGCGAATGCTTGATTCTGAAGGGATCGCCGCCAGCCTCATCCCGGATGGAATTCACCTTCCAGCCGGGGTTCTCCGGTCTATTTGGAAGATCATGGGCCCCGAACGTCTCTTCTTCACCACCGACGCCATGGCTGCTGCGGGCGCGCCTCCGGGACGTTACCACATCGGTCATCTCGAACTCGAGGTAGGCGAGGACAAGGTGGTGCGCCAACCCGGAAGCTTGAATTTCGCGGGATCCGCACTCGAACCCTCAAGGGGCGTTCAGCGTGCCTCGGAGATGTTGCGAATCCCATGGCAGGAGGCCTGGCACGCCTTCAGCGAAATGCCCCTTCGCATCCTCAACCAAAGCCAGACGTCTTCCCGCAAGCCGTGCGTCAACCCCGCGTGTTGTCTGATCCCGTTTTCTGAACCCTTTGACCCAGGCAAGATCAAGACAGTTTATAGATCACCGAACATCCCCTTTGTCTGAAAACCTCTCAAGGATCGCAAACTGCCATGAAGCCACCCATCCGAATAATCGAACCCCCGGACACTTTTTTTCTTTCGGCGGCCATGGGGTGGGTTGAGCTCGGCGACCCTGTGGAAGCGGAAGTGGAACTGTTGCGCCTTTCATCATCCTTGGCTCAGCACCCTGATGTGTTAGAGGTCCGCTGGATCGTTTCGGCGTCGAGAGAGGCCTGGGATCAGGGATTGGCCATTGCGGAAACACTCTGTCAAATGGCCCCTGACAGACCCAGCGCCTGGCTGCATCGAGCCTACGCCCTGCGCCGCGCCTCGGGTGGAGGCCTCAAGAAGGCCCTGGAAATCCTCCTCCCGGCGGCGGATCGGTTCCCCGACTGCTCAACCATTTCCTATAACCTGGCCTGCTACGCATGCCAACTCGACCGGTTCGAAGAAGCCCATCGGTGGCTCGAGAAAGCGCGCCAGATAGGAGGCAAGAAAAACATCCAACAGATGGCCCTCAGGGACGTTGATCTTGAAAGCCTGTGGCCAGAAATCGAACGTTGGTAGGCTTTCCATGACCCGTGATGGAGGGCGTGATGTCACATCAGCTTGAGCCTCGGCAGATCTTGCGTATCGACGAGCCCAACCGGCTCCTGACGTGCGTTAACGACCACCAAATCGTCGATCTTGCGGCCCTCAAAAACCTTCAGCGCCTCCACGGCGAGGGCGTCCTCACGAATCCGAACCGGGTCGCGAGTCATCACCTCACCGAGGCGTTTGTTCAAAATTCCGAGATCGTTAGCCATCCCGCGCCGAAGGTCGCCATCTGTGAAAACCCCCATCAGCCTGCCCCGGGCATTCACCACAGAGACGCAGCCCGACCGTGCCTGGGTCATGACCAGCAAGGCGTCTCGAACGATCATGGATTGCGAGGCCACGGCGTTGCGCGAGCCTGTCCGCATGATCTCGCCCACGCGTTGTAGCAAGGCCCTGCCAATCGCGCCGGAAGGATGGTACTTCGCAAAGTCATGGCGCTTAAATCCGCGCGCTTCCAGTATCGACATCGCCAGCGCATCGCCCAAAACAAGCATGGCGGTGGTGCTCGAAGTGGGAGCTAGATTGAAGGGACAAGCCTCCTTCGGCACCTTGCAAGGCAACACCAGATCGCTATGCCGTCCTAGAGTGGACTTCGCGGCTGCGGTCATGGCGATCAGGCGCACGGAAAACCGCTTCAACGCGGGCAGCAACCGCAACAGCTCGTCGGTCTCCCCCGAGTAGCTCAACGCCAGCACCACATCCCCGTCGTTCACAACCCCTAGGTCGCCGTGCAACGCGTCCACGGGGTTCAGAACCACGGCTGTGGACCCCGTGCTGCTCAGAGTGGCGGCAATTTTCTGGCCTATGTTCCCAGACTTGCCAACCCCAGCGACGAGGATCTTGGATCTGTTCCGCAGCGCCCCGGTCATCCAGTCCACCGCAGTATCGAAAGAGCCATCCAACTGCGAGCGCACCGCCTCGATGGCGCGGAGTTCCACGTCAAACACTTCCATCGCACGCGCCAGAAAGCTCATGCCCCAAGTCTGCCACGCGCGCCGAGACTGTGCAATGGGGCGAGCACCCGGGCTTTGTAGTGAGCTATGCGAAACGCCGCCGGCAGTTCCCCTGCGGAATCCCCTTCGAGCTCAAGGGGCGTCCGCGTAGCTCCAGTCGCCTTGAACTCAGCCGTTTGCACATAATCAACACCCGTGATCTTGCTCCAGTTTCCGGTCAACACCGCAAGACTCGCCTGGGCTAGCATCAGAGCCGTCACCCTCCTTAATACGCACACATCCAGCAGTCCGTCATCCTGTTTGGCACGATAAAACACCGCGTGATTGCCGCCGTAAAGCTGTCCGTTCCCCACCAGCACGGCTTCGCCTGAGTACGTCGATCCAGCCGATTCCACCTTCAGAGTGTGCGTTCTGCCACAATACGCTTGGATGGCTGCAAAAATGTACGCCGCCATCCCGAGCTTCTTTTTGAGCCTCCAACTGACCAACTCCACTGCCCGAGCGTCGAGACCAGCGCCGGCAAGCTGGATAAAATGGCGGGTTTCCGTTCCATGGCATCCGCTCAGTTCCACCAACGGTAAGTCGACCCGCCGCTCGATCCCATCCAAGATCGTCCGCCAGGCGACGGAAGGTTCGTAAGGGATGCCCAACTCGCGCGCAAACACGTTGATCGTGCCCATCGGCAAAACACCGAGGCGGGTCTGGCAAAGTCCGCCAGGGACAGCGGCAATGCCGTTCAGAACTTCGTTGACAGTCCCATCTCCGCCGGCCGCCACCACCGTGTCGAATCCCTCCAAAACCGCGCTTCTTGCCAGAGCCCTGGCCGCCCCGGGCGCCTCGGTGGGTCGCAACACGCAGTCGCGCTCGAACTGACGCAGATGCGGCGCCCAACGACTGGCGCGCTCCCCGCGAGCTGCTGGATTGAAAATTAAACAAATCCGCATAGCCAAACTGCTCTCCGCTTCAGGCCCCGCGTGGATCCACAAAACTAATTCAACCGCGTGGCCAAAGCTTAAACCACACCCTCGGTGATGACTGCCCCAGGACATCACGAAACACATCCTCCATAGTGCCCGCCTGGGGTTCGTCGAGGCGCCTAGCCAAAGCGATTGCGATGATGAACACAATCCACAAGAGGCTGAAGAAAACGCTGAACCGGTTCCATTCGAACTGATGCCACCGGACGTGCAAGGGGATCAGCAGATCGATGAACACACCCCAGAGGATGGGCGACAGTCCCAGTACCACACTCCCTACCACCGTGAAAAGCGCAAAAAAGTGGCTTCGTCCCATGACGGGAATCGTCAACATGGCGAGCCGTGTGTGGGCCATCTGTACCAGTGCTGCGGTCAAACCCATCAGGAACTGCAGCCCCAAAAGCAGGCCCATCGAGGGTCGCAGAACCCGGCCTGAAATCAAAACCCATCCAAGGAGAATCGCAATCCATGTCATAAAACAGACTCCCAATACGGGTTTGCTTCCGAGCCTGTCCAACCTGGAGCCGAGGATCCACAGGCTGCACCAACCCCCAAGATACGAGGTCGCGGTCACCAAAAGAATGGTGCGCTCGGACATCAAGGCTTCGGATTTCAACAAAGCGACAGCGAAAGTCGTGATCCCGCCATACCCCACAGACCAGGCAAACACGACACGTAGCAGCTTGTTGAATGGAGGATGCGCCGCCATGGCGAACCATGGCACCGGCCCTGCCCCGGAGGAGGGATGGTTGGCGGCGTCCGCATCTGGAATTCGTTTCAGAAATAAAAGACTGATGGCTCCCATGAGACTGCTGAAGGCAAACACCACCGAAAACCGCCAGGGCTCCGGTCGAGAAGAAAGACAGAATGCCACGAGCACAAACGCGCAAAAACTCGCTCCGTTCACAAACGCAGCCTCTCGAGCAAGGAAACGACCCCTCATTTCAGAAGGGAGCAGGGACGTGATCCAGGGAAGCCACGCCGCGCTGGATATGCCCCGTGAGAGGTTGAAGCAAAACAGGAGCAACAACATGAGGGCGAGCAAGGACGACGAGGCGAGGTGGCGGTCGAACAAAGGAACCACAGCCATGCACCCGATGAACATCACTCGAATGCCCCAACCCGTGAACACGAAGCGCTTGAAACCGACCCGGGCCACATGGCTGGCCGCTGGAACCTGAAACACCGTCAGCAGATGCACCATCCCGCTGATGATACCAAGAACCGTCGCGCTCGCCCCTAGGCTCTTCCCATACAAAACCATCGGACTCCCGAGCACCACCTGGAATGAAAGGGCGTTGAATGCCGCGAAAACGAAAGCGTTTTGCAGTCCCGGAGGAAACTGTGGACGAGTGGTCACAGGCGGCACCCAGCAGCAATCGCAAGTGGGTTTTTTTGAAACTTCATTTTCTTGATGCTACCACGACTCGAGCTCTAAGATAAAGCTCCATGCACCGTCATCAATCCACGTCCGATTGTTGGAGGTCTTCCCTTTCCTTGAACCCACCCTGGGAGCACCCGCACGGATGCCGACCCTCCCAGGTTCCTAGTCGCAATGCATACGCAAAGCGCAAGCAGCCTCCCCATGAACGAGCCAAGCCCTGAACAGGAGGATCTCAACTTGCAGCGCATGGCCGCGCTGGGCGTGCGCCCGGAGGACATCGAGGAGAAGTTCGTCCGCTCCGGCGGGCACGGAGGCCAGAACGTCAACAAGACCTCCACCTGTGTCATGCTGATCCACAGACCTACTGGCATCCAGGTCAAATGCCAGACCACCCGCCATCAGGGACTCAACCGAGCCCTGGCCCGTCAACTCCTCTTCGACAAGATCGAAGCCGAACAAAAAAAACGTACGGAAGTCGAACGCGCCCGACTCGAACAAATTCGCAGGCAGAAGCGGGGCCGGAGCCGCAACGCCAAAAAGCGCATGCTCGAGGACAAAAGCCACCAAGCAGCAAAAAAACAGTCGCGCCGCCAAGCCGGAACAGAATAGCCGCAACGCTTCCGGAAATCGTGCGACGCGCCCCAAGTCAGCCCTGGTTGGAGGCCCTCCCCCAGCAAGATTGAGTTAAGCGGGCACGGGCGAGAATGCCGTCAGTTTCTCCCGCCTCCGGATTAACACCTTCGTCCACAGTCGGCCGAAGATCTCAACGGCTTTCTCCTGACAAGCGACCACTTGGAGAGGGTCGAGATTCGCGACCAACGCATCGCGGCGTCCTACAAAAGCCACCGAGCCAAAGGCGGCGGCGATGTTATACCACAAATAGGCCTCCTGCAGAGCACCCGTCGCCTCGTAGCATTCGGCAACATTTGCTTGCGAAGACAACTCGCCGGAGTCCACCACCTTGGAATACCACGCGATCGCGGCCTGAAAATCACGATCCACGGCGATGCCGTGGTGATAATAATACCCCAAACGTTCCCTGGCCTGCAGGTCGCTCCTCTCAGCGGCACGCCGAAACCACTTGGCCGCCTCGCCGAACTGCTGCGGCACACCCTGGCCGGATTCGTAGCAAAGCCCCAGCTTGGTCTGCGCTTCCGTCCACTCCAGTTCGGCCGCCGCCCGGTAGAATTCGGCCGCCTTCGGCAGGGATCCTTCCACCCCCCGCCCTTGCTCGTGCATCAACCCGAGTCGGAACATTGCCCAGGGATGACTGCCCTCGGCAGCCTTTCCATACCACTGCGCTGCCTCCTCCAAGCGCGCTATGACGCCGAAGCCCTGCTCGAGGCAGTAGCCCAGCCGGAACTCAGCCTGAATCACTCCCTTCTCGGCAGCTTTTCGTGCCCATTCCACAGCACCCGCGAAATCAGGACTGCTCCCATCCCCAGAAAAGAGGATCTCCGCCAGTTCCGCTTGCGCGCAGGAATGGTCTTTCCGGCCAGCCTGCCCGAAATAATCAGCGGCTGTCCGCGGGTCGCGGCTCGCACCCAAACCACGGATCAAACAGAGTCCAACACGATACGCAGACTCCACGTGCCCGTGATCAGCGGCTTTCCTGAACCACTGATAAGCTTGCACCTGGCTGAGCGGAACACCGATCCCCGTCTCAAAGTGATTTCCAATCAGGAACTGCGACTCAACGTGCCCCTGCTCCGCCGCCCTCTGAAACCAGGCTGCGGCGCGCTCATCGCTTCTCGATACCGTTCGTCCTGTGTCATACCGATTACCCAGACGGAATTGGGCCTCGGCGTCACCCTGCTTCGCTGCCGTTTCCAGATGCGAAAAACTCAGCGAAAAACTTTGCGGCAAGCCCAACCCGCTCTCGAAGCGATCACTCAGTTCAATGTGCGCTTGCAGCGACCCGCCTTGAGCCGCCTTCAGAAACAAAAGGCCCGCCATCAAATTGTCACGCTCCAATCCATCGCCTTGAGAGTAACGGTGGGCCATCTCATACTGGGCTTTCGGATCGTCAATCGAACCGTCCTCAACGATCGCTTCCGCGCCCGGCGCTTCAACCGCTCCCGTGGGAGG
>CAMBEJ010000033.1 GCA_945865375.1 Akkermansia muciniphila
TGCGATGAATGGCCCTCGGAGAGCCGGATGCGGGAAAACCGCCTGTCCGGTTCGATGAGGGGCGAAGCGAGACGGTCATTGGCCTGTGCCTCTCAATCCGTCCGCTTCGCCTACTCTACTCAATTTCCAAAAGTGTCGCTGTAGTGCTAGGCAGCCTGCGCCTCGAAGTGATCCTCTGGCCACCTAGCCACTCGCCCGTGGTTTTTCTGCCGTTCTCAGCTCAATTCTTCGGCCCGTCGATGAGGAAGGTGTAGCCCGGGCCGTTCTGGAAATCCGGCGCATCAGGAAAGGCTCGGAGGAACCCCACGTGACCATCGACGAAGGCGACGTTGCCCCAGCCCAGAACTTTGTCATGATGCCAGTAGGCGTGTTGGAACGGCAGGGCCTTAGCACCAGGCGCTTCGGTCACCCAACCGAACATGCCGAAAGGATAATCGTTGGCCAGCACGACGAGGCTCGGCGAACGCACATCGGTGCCCTTTTTTCCGTGCAATCCCTTGGTTCCGTTTTCGTTCCCGCCGCTGTTGTAAAAATAGCTGTTGCCAAAAGTTTCGAACAGCGACGGCTTCCGATCCGCAGCCCATCGTCCTTTGGTCGCGCCTTTGTCGTTCGGACAACGAAAAACGCGGAACACACCTTCGTTGTCCTTGTTGTTCACACGACGGTCCACGGAAACATAGGGATTGATGAAACGAAGTTCCTCGAGATATTCGGTGCCTTTCTTGCCGCCCCAACCGTAGTACGAAAGGACGGGACCGTCCCGATGCGCGGGAAACCGCTGGTCGGCGTCATCCAGGTAAAGCGCGTTGGCGAGACCGAGTTGACGCAGATGCGCTGAGCAAGCCACGCGTTGGGACATTTTCTTGGCTCGACTCAGCGCGGGCAGCAACATCCCCGCAAGAATGGCGATGATCGCGATGACGACGAGCAGCTCAATCAAGGTAAACCCCCGGGGCGGGGAATCTCGGTGCCGGGCGGGACCCATGGCAAATGGAATTGTGAGCGCCATCATACGGAAGTCGGAGTGCTTTGATGAACTCTTACAGAATGGGGTTGACCAACGCCAACAAATTCGGCTCTTCGCTTTTTCAACGGACAACCTCCGCAAACTCCTGGGAACAAACCATGGCGGCCCATCCGTTCAGCGGAACTCCTTCCCAACGGTTTCTTTCCATCAGTCTTGCTAGGACTCTTCGCGTAGCACGGGCGATGAACTCAATCTCACACCCCGGTGCGGTCCACTGGTTTCTCGACTACTTGGAGATATTTGAACGGTGATCGTCGTGGCAACTTTACCTGGTTCTCTTGACTTGCCTTCGGGGGACCTGCTCGCAAAGCGTGGCGACTTCTTCGATCAAAAGCGAGTGGATGTGGCGCGGACGCTCGTTCTCGTCGGTGACGATGACCCAGGCTCCTTTTGGCGACACCAAAATGAAATCCGGGTGAGGCACAGGCAACCGCTCTCCCCCATTGGTCCGAATTTCGTAAGGTCGGAAGGGAACGGCCCTGTTAAACTCCCGAATGGTTTCTATCAGCATCACTCCCGAACATATTTCCCTTGTTGACTTTGACAAGCCGAACTTGGAGGAGGAGTTGAGGGCGCGAATGAATATCGGCGTTCTGCAATAACTCCCTCAGAACCATCGAAGCGAGCGACGCTCCACTCTCTGCCATCTCCCCCAGAAAGGTCCCGATGGACCTTTCAATATTGTAGACCTGTCCAGCCACTTTACCGATTTGTGGTTGCAGAGGCACGGTTAGTGTTTTCGTGCGGAGCCGCTCGCGCTGTTCGGGATTTAGGAGGACCGTCCACTTCTCCCACGGGAAATCCAGGGCGCGCTTGAGTTCATCGACGTTGGTCAACAAGCGGAAGCAGCGTTGCGCATCGGGACGAGTCGGCGAGTAGAGTGGAAGCGGCTTCCAGCCGCTTTTTGTCTTCTGGAAAGCGGCAGGATGCCGCTTTTTGTCTTCTGCAAGCGGCAGGATGCCGCTTCCACTTTCGAATCACGGCGGATCTCCCACTCCTGCCAGGTCTTCTTGAGCGCGGCGTTGATCGGTCCTGAACCCTGAACCTGGTCACTGACCACTGATTATCTGCACCGCGCAATACTTATAGCTCGGCTGCCTTGAGTGGGGGTCGACGACCTGGAGCGTCAACTGGTTGGTTTCCGGGAAGTGCATGGGTATGAACAACTGGCCTTGCTGGACGGAGGCGGTGACGAGGGCGGAGGCGGTGATGGTGGCACGGCGCGATGCCACCTGGATTTTTTGGCCGCTGTGAATTCCACGCGCCGCCGCGTCCAGAGGGTTGATTTCCACGTAAATCGAGTCAGGACTCAGCCGACGCAGCATGTCCGATTTCGAAGTGCGTGTGAGTGTGTGCCATTGGGCGCTTGATCCGCGGCCTGTGAGGAGGATGAATGGAAAATCTGAGGTAGGGGTTTCAGGCGGCGGCGTCGGGTTGTCGAAGAGGAATCGCGCGCGCCCATCTTCATGAAAAAAAATGGAGTCCTCAAACAATCTCCGTTCAACTGCGGGGCGCGGGGAGGAGGTTTCAGGACTGGCGATGTGATCCGACCAAGGCCATTGAATGCCGCCGCAGGCATCGAGCATCTCGTAGCCTTGGATCCCAGTGAAATCACAGGGGAGATCGCGGGACAATTCTTTGAGCAGATCGAACGCCGCCTCTGGAGAGGACCATCTGTGACGCCAGTCCCCAACATTCCAGGCATCGGCGATGACCTGAAAGATGCGGAAATCGCTCAAGGCTTGGCCGGGTGCCCTCCGGATTTGTTTTACCAGGCCGAGCCGTCGCTCGGAGTTGATGAAAGTGCCTTCCTTCTCTCCCCACCCGGCGGCTGGAAGGAGCAGGTGCGCGAACGCCGCGGTTTCCGTCGTGGCATACAGATCCTGCACCACGAGGAACTCCAGTTTCTTCAAAGCTTCACGCGCCGATTCCTGCTGGATCCAGGAATGAGCCGAATTGGTGGCCACGACCCAGAGTCCTTTGATGGTTCCATCCTGGATCCCATCGATGATTTGATCATAGGCAAAACCTTTTTCGCCGCGAATGGCGTCGTCCTGCATTCCCAATATCCGCGCCACGTCGGCGCGATGTGCCGGGTTAGCGAAATCGCGGCCACCCAGCAGGCTCGTGGCATTGCCAAATAAGCGGGAACCCATCGCATTGCACTGGCCGGTGATGCTGTTGGCACCCGTTCCGGGCTTTCCGATGTTCCCTGTAAGCAGTGCCAGGTTGATGATGGCCTGGGCTGTCCGGGTGGCCTCATGGCCCTGGTTGACGCCCATGGTCCACCAGAAGCTGACTCGTTTGCCCGAGGCCAGCGCGTGGATGAATCGGTCGAAATCCGCTTTCTCAAGTCCCGTATGTTGGAGGACGCGTTCCTCGGTAAAACTTTCCACGAAACTGGAAAATTCATCAAAGCCTGTGGTGTGGTCTCGGACGAAGGATTTGTCCACGGCATCCCGGGCGAGCAACGCCCGGGCGAGGCCATAAAACAAGACCAGGTCGGATTTTGGCAAGATGGGCAGATGCAACGTGGCGTTCATCGCCGTCTCGGTTTTGCGAGGGTCCACCACGATGATCTGAGGCTTCCGTTCGTTCATGAGAACGCGCTGCCAAAGTATGGGATGGGCGACGCAAAGGTTGGATCCCACAAAAACGAGGACATCCGATTCCTCGAAATCGGAGTAGGCGTAAGGGGGTGCGTCAAAGCCGAAGCTCTGTTTGTAGGCGACGTGAGAAGTGGCCATGCATTGGCGCGTGTTGGAGTCGTAGTGAATCCCCTGCATCCCGAAACGGAACAGGCTGCCGAGCAGCGCCATTTCCTCGGTGGCCATTTGTCCGGTGCTGAGGCAGGCGATGCTGTCCTTTCCACACCGGGCCTGGATGCCTTGAAAGGAGTGAACAAACTGCGCGACCGCATCACCCCAGGAAACGGGTTTCAACTGACCGTAGCGATCACGCATCAAGGGTGTAGTCATCCGATCCGGCGCTGCCAGCGGCGCCAGGGATTCCCACCCCTTTGGGCACGCCATGCCCAGATTGACAGGGTATTCGGAAGCGGGCGAAAGATGGATTGCCTCACCGTCGCGCAGGTGGGCTGTTAACCCACATCCTGTCGAGCAAAACCCGCAGACCAAGGTGGTGGTTGAATCCGCGTCGAGACCCTTGGGCATCATTCCCAGGCCGAACTTCGACGGGGTTTGGATCAGGTCCGCCGTTTGCGGGCCATTCCGGTAATGAAGAAAGGAAGGTAAGAGAAAGTTTGGGTTCACAGATTCCCTGGCATTTTGAACGTGGTGACCGTGCGGAAAAAGAGCGAACGCTCGACGCATTCGCCCGCCACAATCAAGGTCAGCGCGGCCAGTGAGGTGATCGGAGAGGCCGCGGGGTTCACGAGGCAGAAGAGCGGCAGCGCCACCCCCCCGAGCCAGCCAAGGGCCATTCTTGATCGGGACCAGCCACCCAGTCTCCCAGTCATCAAGCGCTCAGAACGCTCCAACTGCCAGGCGGGGGAGCCGACCTTGTTCATCTCGCTTGTGGGTTCTCCATCCCGTTCCATGGGCAAATTGGCGAGGTGTTCCGCCGCGAATTTGAGCAATTGAAATGTTGCCAGCATGGCACCCAGAAACCATTCTGCGCGGCCTTCCAGCGTGCCCAGCACCCACGCGCAACCGGTTCCCAGGAGAGCGGTCGTTCCAAAAAACTTTGAAAAGGTTCGCCACCCCTTCCAGGAGACGCGCTTTGTGTCCTGATAGATCATGGAAGAGCAGGCAACCGAGAGCACCCCGATGCCGGCGGTCA
This sequence comes from Akkermansia muciniphila, assembly GCA_945865375.1. GTDB lineage: Bacteria > Verrucomicrobiota > Verrucomicrobiia > Limisphaerales > F1-80-MAGS106 > F1-80-MAGS106. Next base: position 4,829 of record CAMBEJ010000033.1, read on the forward strand.
GGCAGGCGACGGGGACCCTGAGCGCCGACGCCCAGGGGGTGTGAAAGCACGTGAGCACCAGGGTGGACAACGCCAAAGGCACGAGTCCTGAGAACGCCACGATTTCGCGGCTCAACCACGAGGTTTTCAAGCCGAGGAAAGCGCGCCATGCTTTGAGCGGACGCCCCAGGTGAAACACGCTGGCAACCAGCCCCGCAAGCAGTAGCACGGAACTCATGGCGGCCATGATGACTGGCGACCCAAGGCGGTTGTGCATAAGGGGAAACATCAGGGAAATGCCCACGCTCATCTGGGTGAGCACGAGCATGGCAATCAGCGGCACATGAGCGGGTTGAGGTTTTGTCGTTCCAGCATCGGCGGAAGTGATTGCCTGGGGGAATGGGCGACCCGACACATATCGAGTGGTGGGGACTGTGATCGAGGGAAGCGGCGAGACCGGTAGGAACAGGGGTGTTGGGATAGTCCGAAGCGCGTCGGATGAGGCGCGCCGTTTCCGATCCCCTCGAAACTGTGTGGCTTGGTCTTCCTGATTCACGATGGAGATACGAATCGCTTCGTTAGGGCATGCTTGGGCGCAGGCGGGGGCTTCGCCCACGGCGAGGCGCTGGCTGCACATATCGCATTTCCTGACGATGCCTCGTTTGACGGAGTACTTTGGCACCTCGTAAGGGCACTTAAGGATGCAGTACTGGCAACCGATGCACTGATCGTCAAGATGGCGAACGATGCCGGTGACAGGATCTTTCTCGTAAGCCAGAACGGGGCAGCCGTTGAGGCAGCCAGGGTCCACGCAGTGGTGGCAGGCGGTGGTGACGGTCTGCTGGTACGGCTGACGCCAGTCCTCGCCTAACAAGAGTCCGGTTTCCCGCCAGGCTTCGTCCTCATCCAATCCGTTTAGAGAATGACATGCCGTGACGCAGGCTTTGCAGCCGGAACAACGATCCAGATCCACCTCAAACCCATACTGCTCCCCTTTGTCAGGCTTTGTGAGCGGGATAAGATGTTGGTAGGAGATGCCGTGGGCTGCTGGATTCACCGACTCGTGCCATCGAGAGAACCGGTCGACGGCCGTGAGAGATTGTTGTTCGGCGAGGAGCGCATCGATCAACGTTTTCGTGTCCTTGTGGTGCTGGGGTTTCGTGGGGGATTCAATCATTCTTGGGTGAACATTTCTTGAAGGTTCCCGATATCACGGCGCGTTGTGAACGTCTGGAAGGGTTCTCCGATTTCACGATGCTTGATGAATGCGAGCAGCATTTTCTCAAGGGTGGGTTTGAGCTCATCGAAACTGAGCCCCTGAAACACCATCCTTCCCAAAGCCTGTTTCTGGCCGAATCCTCCGCCCACGAACACATGATAGCCCTCTCTCGATTCGCCTTGCAGTTTGACTTTGGTCCCAAGCAATCCGATGTCACCCATGTAATGCTGCGCGCATGAATTGGGGCAGCCCGTGAGATGGATGTTGATGGGCACGTCGAGTTTCACGCGTCGCTCCAGGTAGTCCATCAACTCGATTGCATGCCCCTTGGTGTTGGAGCTTGCGAACTTGCAATAGCTGTTCCCGGTGCAGGCCACAAATCCGCCTCGCACGTTGGAGGCTTTAGCGGGCATACCCATTTTAGAGAGCGCCCGAGTGACGGTTTCCACGAACTGCTCAGGAACATTTGGGATGATAAAGTTCTGCCACACCGTCAGCCGTATTTCACCCGAGCCGTACAGGTCAGCAAGCTCGGCGAGCCTGGTGAGCTGCTTGGCAGTGAGCTGCCCGACGGGCACTGAAGCCCCAATATAAAAGAGGCCTGGATGTTTCTGCGAGTGAACACCCAAGTGAGTGTGAGCGACGTCCGTCGTGGGTGTGGACGTGGGTGTGGGAACTTGTGTCTGTCCCGCCGGAACCGCATCCGTCGGAATGCGAAGCAATCGGAACCCTAACAGCTTTTCAGTTTCGTCCAGGTATCGATCGAGACTCCAAGTCTCAAGCAGATGCTTGAGGCGGGCTCGTTTGCGATCGGAACGATCCCCATGGGCAATGTAAACCTTCAACAATGCGACCGTGGTTTTAAGAGCGTCCGCAGGCGCGATCAGCACATTCAAGTCGCGACCGAAGCACTTGTGGCCCGTGGCGCCTCCGAGTGCGACTCGGTAGTAAACCCCGGCGGCCAGTTGATCCGTCAGCACGCTTCCGGCTCGCGCGCTCCCCGATTCGGATTTTGGACACACGCGCACGGCGGTGAAACCGACGTCGTTGGTGTCTTCCACGCTGCTGATAGGGCCACCGCCGTTGAACGCGATGTTGAACTTCCGAGGGAGGTTGGAGAACTCGCGGTTGTTCAAAAGCACGTGAGCCAACTGATGAACCATCGGCAGTGGGTCAATCAATTCCTCCGCGTGCAGACCGCTCGTTGGATCGCAAGTGAGGTTGCGAACGTTGTCGGCACCCGCTCCTTTTGTGTGCAACCCCACGGACTGGATGCGGTGGAGAAATTCGGGCGTGTGGCGCGGCTCTATCAATCGGAGCTGCAGATTGGCGCGGGTTGTGATCTGGATGTAGCCTGAGGTCAGCTCCTGGGAGATCCTGGCGATTTCGCGTAATTGGAAACTCCTGAGCTGGCCCCCCGGAATTCTTAGGCGAGCCATGTAAGCTTCCTTGCCGGGCGCGAGATAAAAGAGTCCGTGCCATTTGAATCGGAAGAGGTTTTCTTTGTCGGGTGGCTGATTGCCAGCCGCAAACTCTAGCAACGTCGAATAGGAATCCAAGGGATGCAGCTCGTGCTTGATCCTTTCCTCCAACGTTCGCTCCGTTTCTGAGGGGGCCACCTTCGAGACGGGATTGGGCTCGGTATCCTCAAATGAAAACCCGCGATTCTTCAACCCATTGAAAAACCCGTCCAGATAGGAGGACTGCTCCATCGTGAGCGCTTGTCCGCTGATTTCTTTAAGTGGGAAGGTGGACATAAGCCTGGAGCAAAAGATTTGGGACGGATGACGGGTCACGGGTGACCATTAATGGCGAAGGGTTGTTTACAAATCGCAAATCTGAAATCGGAAATCAATAGACGTCCCTTTGGTAACGTTTGCTTTCTTTGAGCCTGTCCACGTAATCGGCGGCTTTTTCAAGGGAGAGGCCGCCTTCCATCCGGATCAGGGCATGCAGCGCGGTGTCGACATCCTTGGCCATCCTTTTGGCATCTCCACAGACATAGAAGTGAGCGCCATTCTCAAGCCATTTCCAGACTTCGGCACCGTGCTCGCTCATGCGATTCTGTACGTAGAGTTTCTCCTCCTGATCACGGGAGAACGCGAGGTCGAGCTTGTTCAGGAATCCGTCTTGACGCCACGCCAGCAGCTCTGATTCGTAGAGGAAGTCGGATGCTCGATGTTGATCCCCAAAGAAAAGCCAGTTCGATCCTTGGGCGGCGGTTGCGCGGCGCTCCTGTAAGAAGGCCATGAAAGGGGCGATGCCCGTGCCTGGCCCCACCATGATCATGGGGGCACCGGGATCGGCGGGCGGTTTGAATCCATGGCTCGACTGGACAAAAAGTGGAATCACTCCTTCCAGTGGCACGCGCTCGGCCAAGAACGATGAGCAGACGCCCCGTTTTTGGCGACCCATGGATTCGTAACGTACCACCGCCACTGTGAGATGGATTTCTTCACGGAAAACTTTCGGGCTTGAGCTGATGCTATAAAGACGCGGCCTCAATGGTTGAAGCCACGAGACAAATTCTTCGGCGCTGCATGGAGGGCGACCGGTGGTTCTGAGAATATCCAGGATGTCACGCCCCCAGAGCCATGTATTCAGGCTTTGCGGGTTCGTGGATCGGAGCAATTGTTGCAAGCTCTCGTCGTGGGTTCTTGACGCAGTTTCCTTAAGAAATGTCGCGGAGGGATTGGCCAGGTTGCAACGGAACACGAGCGCGCCCTGTAAGTCCGTGGCCTTACCCTCATGATCCTGGACTGCTTCATCGCCGCCGAATTTCAGCGTGGCCAACAACTCTTCAACCAGAGCCGGGCAGTTTCTCGGGAGCACGCCGAGCGCATCCCCCGCTTGATAGGTGATGGCTTGAGGGTCAACAAGGATTTCAAAATGCCGTGTATCCTTCGAAGATCCTGATTGGTTGAGGGCGCGGTTCGTTTTTAGACGCCCAGGGAATGGGTTCGCTCGGTTGAACTCGGGTAAAAAGGATCGTGTTCCAGACGAGAGCGCGGGTTCTTCCCGGGCCGGTAAAGTTGTGGAAAGAGCGTGTGATGATCGATTGTTTGCGATCTCCGATCCGGATCCGAGCGCCCGCCACAGTTGGCTCGTCCAGGCCTCCGCCGTGAGCTTGTAATCCACATCGCACTCACCCAAGGGTGTGATGGGTTTCGCGCCAAGAGTTTCGAAGCGCGCATGAATCTTTTTTGCTGCCCCGCAAAAGTCCGCGTAGTTTTTATCGCCCAACCCGAGGACGGCAAAACTGAGCGCTTCGAAACGTGGGGCTGCCTCGGCGCTCAGATAGGACCAGAAAAGGGCTGCGTTCTCGGGGGGATCCCCGTCGCCCCAAGTGCTGGTGACAATGATCGCGTGGGAGGCTGATGACAGGCCGGCGAGGGCGTGGTCATTCAAAGAGTGGAGGGTCGTCGCGTAGTCGCGTGACGTGGCCTCCTTGGCCAGTTTTTTTGCCACTGCCTCGGCGGAACCAGTCTGGCTGCCAAACAAAATCAACAACGTTTGTTTGCGGACTGTTGCGGCCGACGGCCTTTTAGCCGCGGCTTCGGTCGAGAGCCCCAACCCAGTGCACTCGGACAACAAACCAGCCAGAAAGCCGTTCACCCAAGCCTGCTGCTCTGGCGTGAACGGAGCGTTGCTGGGCAGTGTAGGTGCCATGAGCGGGTTAAAGATGCACGGATGGAAACGAGTGCCCGTGTTCTAGAAGTTGAACACTGTCTGGATATAAACGAAGTCGGCGTCTTGAGAGCCCACAGCCTTGAACGTGTCCTTGATGTAGCCCCCTTTGAAATAGTGCCCATACATCGCCTCTAGTTGGATGTAGGAGTTGATGGTGTAAGTGGCGGTGATGTCCAACTCCGCCCCGGCATAAGGGCTGTGTTTTGGATTGATGCCGTATCCCGTGCCCGGCGTGGCACCGATCCCTCCGCGTGCCCCTCCCCCGACATTGTAGAAATTATCCGACGTGTTCGCGAGCCAGAAGAGATGCCCCTCGGCGGTCAGAGAAATGCGGGCGACAGGTTTGATTGAAGATTGGAAGCGGATGTTGTGCAGGTTTTGGAGTGAGGCAAAGTCCATGAACCCATAGAACTTGTGGTTCGTGGGGAACAAATTCTCAAATGTTCCGTGTGTTCCGTCCCGGGGATCCCCATCACCCGACGCAAAATTATACTCCAGGCCGAGCCTCGGACTTAGTGACGATTCCTTCCAGGTGTAACCGAAGCCTGAATAAGCCGCAAAAGCCTCGTGTTCCAGACTGGGATTCAGCCCTGCCGCCACCAGCCTGGGATCGTTGTAGTGACCGAATTGACCGACATATTCGCCTGTGAAATCCCAGTTTCCCCAGTCTTCGGGGTTCGATTTGACTCGTGCTCCGAAGGAGTAAATATCACGGGCCGATGGCATGGGAACGAGGCTCATCGGCTGTGAGAATGCGGCTTGGTTGTTCGCGTTGCGCGATAGGAAATAGGCGTCCAGCGAGATGCTCGAGATCTTCCGTGTGGTGGCGTAGATCCCCGAGAAATAGTCGTAATCATTGGAGACGTTGAACTGGTTGTCGTCTGGAAGAACCAACCGGCTCGTGAAGAGGTCCGCTCCGAACCACGCGTTTTGCCAGCGCACCTTCGCGGCGTCGAAAACGCGGCCGATGTTGTTCCAACCGAACGCGCCAATCAGCCTTTCGTCCCCGTAGCTTAGCTCCTGACGTCCGACCTTGATCGACAGCGGAAACTCCTTGTGATTGCCGATGGCGAGGTAGGCTTGATGGAGGTCTGCGGGGCCGTCGGACTCGGGATTGGGATTCCGGTCATCCCCGGTGCTGGAACTGTGGCGGGCTTCGCCAAACACCTCGAACCATTCCGCCGTGTATCCCACTCTGGCTTTGACTCGTTGGAGGAGATAGGAATTGTCGTTGTCCACGCCTGGCGCATCGCTGAAATCTCGAGCCGACGAAGGGGGAAGGCCCCCATTCTCATGGATTTCGTAGCGGACTCGATAATTCACCCCGACGTTCCATTGCGAGGCGTACGGGTTTGCCGCACGCAGTTTGTCGTTGAGATAGCCCGGGCTGGGGCGCACGGCGCTGTTTAGGCTGTAATCGCCAGCTTGCCCGGAAGAGAACGCGCCAAGCACGAGCGCGCCAACAGTGAGGTGTTTCAGTGTAGTCATTTCAGTTGCAATGTGAGCGGTGAGTGGGATTCATTGTTCTCTGGGAGAGGGTGTTTGGGAACACATCCCTTTGCTTTTTCTCTCCCTTTCTTGTGCGCATGCACCTCTAGAAACTCGATCAAATGAGCTCGGAGCCGGTCATACAGGGGGGACGCCATGATCTCCTTGCGCGAGCGGGGCCTGGTAAAGGGGACTTCCATGATATCCCCGACCTCTGCCTCGGGGCCGTCCGTCATCATGACGACACGGTCCGAGAGAAAAATGGCCTCATCCACGTCGTGCGTGACCAGGAGAGCCGTTCTTTGATCCCTCCCCCAGAGGCTGAGCAGCACCTGCTGGAGTTCGTAACGAGTCAGGGTGTCCAGCATCCCGAAGGGCTCGTCGAGGAGCAGCATCTTTGGAGCGAGCGCGAAGGCGCGCGCGATCCCGACCCGCTGGCGCATTCCCTGGGAAAGTTCCGAAGGCCGTTTATGCATCGATTCTTCAAGGCCTACCACGGAGAGATAATACTCCACGATTTGCCGCCGCTCCTCCTTGCTGGCTGTGTAGAACACCTGGTCCACGCCGAGAGCCACATTGTGGTAGGCGGTCATCCACGGCAGGAGACACGGGGACTGGAACACCACGCCGCGATCAGGTCCCGGGCCAACCACTTCTTTTCCCGCCAAAATGATGCCTCCGCTTGTCTGAGGATTAAGCCCCGCGACCATCGAGAGCACGGTGGATTTGCCGCACCCAGAATGGCCGATAAGGCTCACAAATTCGCCTCTCTTCACCTTCAGGTTGAAATCCTTGACGACAATGGAAGCGCCGCCTCCGGGTGTCTCGTAGGACTTGCCCAGGTCCGATAGTTCGAGATAATCGCTCATGAGTTGCCCTGCCTTCTACATGCCGGTTTCGATGGTTTCCCGGTGCATTTCACGCTTGCGGATTGGGGTCTTGCGACCTCCGATCATGGGTCTGGGTTGCGAAAGATCCTCCGGTTCAATGTCCGGGAGGGTCATTTTTCTTGTAATCGACGTCGGTCGATGCTTGTTGGATTCCAGAAGGAACTCGATCACTTGCTGCCGTGCCTTTTTGAACGCGGGATCGAAGCTCAGGAGCTTTCGATTGCGCGGACGTGGGATATCGATGGGAATGGACGGTCCCAAGGTTGCGGCGGGTCCCGAACTCAAGGGGATGATTCTGTCCGCGAGGTAAATGCCTTCGTCCACATCGTTGGTAATGAGAACCACTGTTTTGTTCGATTCCTGCCAGATGCGGCTGATTTCGTCCTGCATCGTCGCCTGCGTGAGGGCGTCCAGGGCACCCAGAGGTTCATCGAGGAGGAGGATCTGCGGATCCATGGACAAAGCCCTTGCCAGGCTGACGCGCTGACGCATGCCTCCGGAGAGTTCTCCTGGTTTCTTTTGAGTCGCCTGAGTGAGATTCACACGGGCGATGTTGACCTCGGTGTGTTGGTGCTTCTTTGATTCTGACCAGTTCGGGAAAAGCTGATCCACAGCCAGCCGCACATTTTCATAGACACTGAGCCAGGGCAGAAGCGAGTAGTTCTGGAAAACCATCCCCCTGTCGGGCCCCGGGGCTTCGATCTCCAGATCGTTCAGGGTGATCTGGCCTGAGTCCGGCCGCGTCAACCCTGCAATCAAATTGATCAGCGTGGTCTTACCAGCCCCGGAGTAGCCGACGATCGCGACAAACTCACCGCGCTCGATCTCAAGATTGATGTCCTTGAGAACTTCCGTTCGGCCTCTGAGGGAATCAAACCCTTTGGAAACCGCTTTGAGATGCAGGAACGGCATAGGGCGGTTTGTTACGCGAACTTCAGTCGATTTTCGACCAGGCTCATGAGCCGATCCAGCACAAACCCCACGATTCCGATTGTCAGGATGCAGAGGATTATGTGTTCGTAAATGAGGGCATTATACTCCTGCCAAAGGAACCCTCCGACCCCGGGACGTCCTGTCAGCATCTCCGCCGCGACAATCACCAGCCACGCGATCCCCAAGCTGAGTCGGAACCCTGTGAACATGTAGGGCAACGCGGCGGGCAGCAGCACTTTGCGAAGGGTCTGGGACCGTGAGAGCTTCAGCACTTTGGCGACGTTGAGGTAGTCCTGAGGAATGGCTCGCACACCCGCGGCCGTATTCAGCACGGTCGGCCACATCGAGCAGATGGCGATGGTGAAGACGGCGGCCAGTTCGCTCGCGTTCTTGCCCGCGCCAAGAAACAGCACCATGCCAAGGGGCAACCAAGCCAGGGGTGACACCGGTCGCAACACCTGGCATAGCGGATCGAACGCTTTCGCGAACGTCTTTGACAGGCCGATGCAAAAGCCAAGGGGGGTGCCTAAGATTAAAGCGATCACGTAGCCTTTCAAAACCAGACTCAGCGAAAGCACCGTGAACCGCAGGATGCCCTGGTCTAGCTCACCCCGCTTCGCGAACGGCTCCAACACATAGATTTTGCTCGAGTTCCATGTCTTCATGGGATCGGGCAACTCCTTCGACCATGTGTTGCTCGAGAGCCACCAGAGCAGCAGGACCGCGATCGAACCAAGGCAGGGCAACAGAAGCCAATCCAATTTGAATCCACGTTCTTTCATATCGTTCTTCAGCGGTGCATCTCGAAGTTGTCGGTTATGGAGCAGGATCTGAGACAATCCCTATGTGACGCTCCTATAGTGGCAGCGGCGTCCCGCCGCTGTTCCGAGCAGAGCCGAGACGGCTCTGCCACTTTGCCGACAACTTCGGGATGCATGGGTCCTTCAGCCTTTAAGATTATGCACCTTGAAACTTTTGGCGTAAGCCTCCGGGTCCGAGGGATCGAATTCGATGCCATCAAAGAGCGTTTCCTTGGTCTCGCTCCGACCTCCATGCGCGTAACTCATTTCCTTCATAGCCTCTTCGTAGAGATCGGTTCTCATGACCTGTTTGGAAATGCCCGCGTAGTCTGGGGCTCCCGTCACCATGCCCCAGCGCCTGAACTGCGACAGCCACCAAGCGCAATACTTTGGCTGCGGAAAGTTGCAGTTCCGTTTGCTGAAGATCATATAGTAATCGTCTTTGGTCTTTCGACCGTCGCCCATGTCGTAGTCCCCTAGCAACCGGCCCAGAATGATTTCCTTGGGACAATTGATATAGGTTGGGCGGCTGACGATTTCACATTGCTCCGGGCGATTTCCCAGATCGTCCAACCACACGCTGGCCTCATGCAGCGCCTTCAGAACTGCTTTCACAGTCTTCGGATGTTTCTCCGCGAACTCCAGTGTGAACGCGCACACTTTCTCCGGGTGATCCTTCCAGAGGTCCTGGGTGGCGACGGACGAGAATCCGATCTTGTCCATGATGGCGCGGGCATTCCACGGTTCGCCGACACAAAAGCCATCCATCTTACCGACCCGCATATTGGCGACCATCTGGGGCGGGGGAATCGTGATCAGTGAGACATCCTTGTCCGGGTGGATGCCTCCGGCTGCCAGATAGTAGCGCATCCACATCGCATGAGTTCCCGGAGGAAACGTCATCGCGAAGGTGAGAGGTTCACCCAACGATTTGGCTTTCTCCACCGCAGGCTTCAGGGCTTTTGGATCTGCCATCACCTTCCCTTTGAAGTCGGTTTTCAATGTGATTGCCTGGCCGTTCCTGTTGAGCAGCCAGGGGATGATCATGGGCTTCTTCGGGGATCCAAGGAGACCCATGGTCGAGGCAATCGGCATGCCCAGCAACATGTGCGTGGCCTGGTTGTCGCCATTGGTAAGGGAATCCCTGATGGCAGCCCAGTTGGCCCCTTTGGCGACGGTCGAATCAATCCCGTACTTCTTGAAAAGACCCTTCTCGTGGGCAATGACGATCGGCGAGCAGTCTGTGAGGGCGATCATTCCGAAACGCATTTTGGAGGTCTCAGGGGCGTCGCTTGCGTAAAGATTTCCGATCCAACCCCTCGGCATATTGCGGAGAAGCGCGGTGGCGCCGACCGCCACGGCGAGGCGTTTTGCAAAGGTGCGTCGGGTCGGTTTGAGAGGCGCGTTGGTGAAGTTCATTCGATTGGCGTCGCGGTTGGCGTTGCAGTTGCTAAGAGCGCAGGTTCGTCCGCGCTGATGTGGGCTTAGCCGTGGTCGTGCCAAGTGAGCAGGTTAGGGTGCTCATCGTTTTCATGGGTTCGATGAATGAATTAAATAGATGAATGAAACCATTGATAGCAGACAGCTTCGAGCGTTTTCCACGGTCGCAAAACTCGGAAATTTCACGCGTGCCGCGTCGGAATTGTGTCTCACACAATCCGCCGTGAGTCACTCGATCCGTTCCCTGGAGGATTCGCTGGGGTGTCGCCTTTTGGACAGGGTGGGCAAAAAGGTCGCACTCACGCATCAAGGTGACCAACTCCTGATGCACGCCGAGAAGATCCTCCAGGAGATGGTGACAGCCAGGGAGTCCCTGGATCAGCTTGGCAAGTGGGGGCGTAGCCGACTTCGAGTGGGTGCCAGCGCGACCGCATGCCAATACATTCTCCCGCGCGTGCTGAGGGAGTTTAAGAAATCCTACCCGCAATGTCGCATCACCATAGAGCCCTGTGACACGCCTCTTGTCAGAGATTTGCTGAGCGCCAATAAAATCGACGTGGGCATCGCCCTGCAGTCCAAGCACGACAACTCAAGCATTGAGTTCATTCCTTTGTTCGATGACGAACTCATGTTTGTCGTGGGGCCCGATCACCCCTGGGCTCTGACCGGGCAAGTGTGTCGCGAGGAGATTCCCAAACAAAGCTATATTCTTTACGACAAGACCAGCTTCACTTTTCAGATGATCCAGGCCTACTTCCAGGAGGAGGAAATGCCGCTCAACACGCTCATCCAGCTCGGCAACATTGAGGCGATCAAGGAATTGGTGAAACTGGGTCTGGGGGTGAGCATCCTGGCTTCCTGGGTGTCGCGCGAGGAGATCAGGACGGGCACACTGATTGCTCTCTCTCTCGGTCCCAGGAAACTCCGTCGCCATTGGGGGTTGGTCACTCGAAAGGATCTCCCGCTGGGCTTGCCTCAGGCAACTTTCGTAAAACTATGCCAGCGCTTTTCTAGCGAGTTCTCGCGGTCCGATGAGAAGACTGACAGCGGTGTTGATGACGAACGCACGCAAGACCGGGAATCCAAGGGACCTTAGGGCGCGCTTTCGTTTCCCTTGGGGTAATTGAACTGAACATTCTCAAAGATCGTGGAACGAATCTCGATCCGAATCACCTTCGCGTCAAAGTTTGTCATGCCTTTGAGCACCGTGTCTGTTGCTGAAAATAGCGAGGTGTCGCCTCGTTTCTCGCCGGTCGCGAGACTCTCCGCAGCCGCCAGAATGATCCTCCTAGCACCCTCCGGTTGTGCAACCTCGACCTCGATGGACTCCGACACAATGCGTACGAAGTTTTCCATGTGCCCGTCCAACACATACGCTTGCAAGCGACCTGAGGACGGGTCGTGCAGAAACTCGAGATGGTAGGCCTCGTCGCCCAACACCACCGCGACGCCACCATGAGGCGGCATATGCCCATGCTTCGCAACTGCCTGTCCCTCAGGCGGCTGCCCCGGATCACGGTGGCACCCCGACGCCAATGCCAGGAGAAGGCCCACCCCGGCCCCTCTGCAATAAATGAGAAAAGGCCCCTCAATTCGACTCGTGGTGGAAACACTCCATGGATTCCATCTTTCCATGAACCGCACCGCGCTTGCACAAAGCAAAAAGAGGTTGGCCATAAATTAGCCCAATCTGACAACAGTCAGCCCTTCTTTGCAAAGGAATTGCATCCGAAGGGACACGCAACTGGACCATTTTAAGCCCAACGACCTGGCTCTTGCCAACCGCGGCTTCAGCGGTTACGTCCTGACGGCCATTCTGTTCTTGCGCCATGTCAAATGTCTCTGTCGCCTGCACCAAAGCCGTCCGACCGACTTCCGTAAAGGCGGCCGATTGGGCAATGACGACAGTCCTCAGACCTGGCAGAAACCGCTGCGGAAGCCCTGTTATCTACCGATGTCGCTCTGGAAGCGTATCGGCAACGTTGAAGTCCGGCAATGGGGTCAGTCAATGGTATCGTTAACTCCAAATCCGATCCCGATCCACGGCGGCTACGTCACAGTCAACACCGTAGCCGCGTCCCGTGAGGGCGCGCTCAAACAAAAAAAATCCAACCCGCAAAAAACAAGCGCGTTATCCAAGCGCCATTCGAGACTGACTCCTTGTTCGGCCATGGTCGTTTGGGCGTTCAACCAAGGGCGGGGACCGGCGCGCGAGTGCGATCACTACCTCAGGGGCACCACGAACCTTCCCTGATTTCCTCAGGTCTCAGACCGCTCTTTCTGAGAGCACGCAAACTCAGGGAATTGTGTCTTTTCGCTAAGCGAACGCCGGCGCTATCCCGGACTAGCGGGCAGTGATAAAATTTCGGGATGTTTGCGCCAAGGGCTCGATACAATAGAATTTGCCTCGCGGTGGACGTCAATAAATCGGCGCCGCGAACCACTTCGCTGATCGACATCCTCGCATCATCGACTACCACGGCCAGTTGGTAAGCCGGGATCCAGTCATTGCGCCAGACCACGAAATCTCCAAAATCAAGACCTGCCTGGCTCTTTTGAGGGCCAAAACAACCGTCACCAAACTCCACAGACTCCGCTTCGGGCACCCGGAAACGCCAATGCGCCCCGCGATCTCGGAGGGATTGCACCTCTGCCCACGAAAATGAGCGAGGCGATCCGGGCCGACAGGTTCCCGGGTAGATCGGTTCTTCGTCGCCCAGATTTGGAGCTTGCGCGGCTCTCGCCACATCCTGGCGCGAGCAGGTGCAAGGGTAAATCCATCCGTGCTCGGCTAATTGCCGGAAAACCGTTTCATAGTCATCCACACATTCGCTTTGAGAATATGGGGCGCAGGGTCCCCCTATGTCGGGCCCCTCCCTCCATGTGATCCCGAACCAATGAAGATCCTCGATCATAGCCTCGATAAACTCACGGCGGCATCGTGAGCGATCGAGATCTTCATTGCGCAAGACAAGCACTCCGCGACGCTCCACACACCGTTCCTGGGCCGTCCAAAATGTGCGGGCATGGCCAAGGTGCAAGAGTCCAGTCGGGGAAGGTGCGAGGCGTCCTCGATACACGTTGCGATCGGGTTCACGCACACTGCTTAATGGGGGACCTGTAAGAACGCCACCAGGTCGCGGAGGGCTTCCGGTTTCATCGTGCCTTCCAGGCCTTCCGGCATGAGCGAGATCCCGCCCGATTCCTGTCTCTTGATTTGATCGCGGCGCAGGGTCGTGCGGATGCCCTGGGCTTGGAGCAACGTGATCGCATCAGCATTCTCGGCAGCCAGAAGCCCCGTCAGGAGATCGCCATCTTTGGTCTCGATCGAAACGGCGAGGTAGTTCGGGTTGATCGCCATGTTCGGATCAAGAATGTTCGAGACCAGATCCTCGACGCTACGATGCGACTGGCCGGTCAAATTGGGACCCACCTCGTGGCCTAGTCGGCCGACGAGATGGCACGATGCGCAGAGTGCTTCAAACACCACACGGCCTTTCTCCGCGTCACCCTTGGCAGGGAGCTTGGCAAGCCATTCGGTGACCTTGGCCTGGCGGTTGCCGTATTCGCCGTCGCCGATCAATTTGCGGGCGCGCTCTTGGATGGCCGGTGAACTCCTCGAGATCAAACGACGACGGTCTTCGAGGTCGAGGTTTAGCTCGCCGAGTTGCACTCGCCCCTTCTCGATAGCGTCAAGCAAAGGTGCGTGGTAGTCGCGTTTGCCCAGGAGCAGCAAAGCCACGTTGCGTTTTAGCGTCGGATGAATCTCGCGCCAGCTCTCGATCAGGCCGCGGGCGATGGCGGTGTCGGTCGGTTGCCGCAAGACTTCGAAGGCGGCACGTTGCAGCTCGACAGGCGTCTGGCTGGTGAACAGCGGGAGCAACACAGGTGTGAATTGTTCGGATGTTCCCAATGAGAGAAGTTGAATTGCAGATTCCCGGGCGGCAACTGGCTTGCCCACGTCGGCTGAAACCCGGAGAGCCGAAGCGATCGCACGAGCCTGGGATTCCGGCACGGGCAGGCCCAACAGGCGTTCGACGGACCAAACCGACTTCCTCAAAGCGAGCGGCGCATCTTTGATGCGCGCTTCGAGCGATGAGGCCAGCGTTTCGGGGCTCGTGACCGGCACGCCGCGCCGGGCGAGTCCCTCGCGCAATCCATCCATCACGGATTGAGTGAGTGTGGTCGGCTGGTTGGTCAACCCGCTGATGGCGTGCAGTAAGGGGTCCGCAGTAGCCCGCGCACCCAGCAGCGAGCCCAGCTCACGGGCGATATCGTTGCGTCCGCCCACTTTTGCGTCGGGCTTCTGCCATTGTTCGAGCATCCCGGTCAGCACTTGGTGCTCCCCGCCCCGCAACGCGCTCAAGGCAGCCAGCCGGGTCCAGCGATGCTCTCCGTCCGTTGCCAGGAGGCGGGCGGTGGCGTCGGTGGACAATGCGACATGCCCGGCGGCGATGAAACGAATCCTTCCGTCGGAGTGGTTGATCGCCAGATTCTGGATTCTTGATTCGACGGCGGAACGTGGTCCGACGTTGCCGCCCGTTGCCTCAATGGCGTTCTCGACCACTCGCGCGTCGCCGTCGCCAAGGGCTGCAAGCAAAATACGTTCACCTAACTCACCGAGCCCTTGCAGCGTCCACAGCGCATGCACACGGGCAAGAGCGTTGGGATGCGTCTTCACGATATCCTTTAGCAGCGCCGTGGCGACAAGGTGCTTGCTCTCCACGATCAACCGTTGTGCGGTCAAGCGTCGCCATTGGTTCGGACTGGCGAGTTCTTCCACGAGCTCTTCTGGCTTCAGCCCGGACAATTTGCGTTGCGATTGAGCGACACCGGCTTTGGGGATCAGCCGGTATATGCGGCCCCGGTGGTCACCGGCGCGGATGTTTTGTTTCTCCAACATCTGCTTCGGGATGTAGTCCGGATGCTCGATCACTTCGCGGTGCATGTCGGCGAGATACAAGGCACCGTCGGGGCCGAGCTCGAGCGCAGTTGGCCGAAAGTTAGGATCCGTGCTCGCGATGAATTCCTTGGTCTGCTCCCCCGGCGAGCGGCTCGCCTTCAAGATGGGTCCATCCGGCGAGAGCACATCGCGATGCACAAGGTTCCCGACCACATCGCAGACGGTGACGCTGCCGGCGAGATCGCCCGGGTAACTTTGGTGCCCGATGAAGCCCACGCCGCCGCTCGATGAAAAATGCCCCGCCTGCTCGGGGTGATTGGGCCGCGTTTGAGCCTCGCTGATGGCGTAGATACGCGCCATGTCGCCGTGATCCGAGATGCTGTGTGTGCCCTCGATCGGTGGCAGCCCCGGGTTTCGCAGCAGTAACCGCGCGGGCATCACGCGCATCTGCATGTGATTCACGTTATGCGGCGTGAAGCTCCGGCCCCACTCATCGAAGACCAAGCCAAAGCCGCCCCCTGTGGAGTAAGTCGTCTCCAGTTCCCCGCTGTCCGGCTTGAGGCGAAAGTCGAGATCGCCGAGCCGGATCGGCTCGGCGCGCTGGCGCATGGAGGAAATGTCACCGCCGTTGCCGCCGTTCACGCCGTGAAGCCAGTTGTCGAGGCTCCAGCGGAGGCCACTCATGTTGCTGTCGGTCGCTTGGCGGACAAATCCACGGAGCAGCACCTCGCGCACGTCGGCCTTGCCGTCGCCATCGGTGTCCTTCAGGAAAATGACTTCAGGCGGTGCGGCCACAATCACTCCGTCGCGATACGGCGCGATCGAGGTCGGAAAGCTCAGGCCCTCCGCGAACAAAACGCTGCGGTCAGCGCGTCCGTCGCCACGCGTGTCCTCGAGCAGGCGCACCGTGCCGCCCGGCTTGTTTTCCGGCGGCATGCCATAGGGATAATCGCGCATCTCGACGACATACATCCGGCCATGCGCGTCGAAGCAAAGCGCCACGGGATCGATCACGTCCGGCTCGCTTGCGAAGAGTCTGATCTCGAGCGCGGGATGGACCTCGATGTGCGACGGCAGTTCAGCCGGCAACGATTGTTGCGACCCGGCGGCAATCGCTGCCGCCAAAGCAAAAAGAGTTCGTGTGGCTGGCATGAAGCAACACTGAAGGGTGCGGGCCAGTTTGGCAATTGGCGACTGATTGGAGGGGGCATTGGGTCTCCGATCTGCCCTGCAACTTGCCAGCCGCATTGGGAGATTCCGCGCGGTTTGACTTTGCACACCAACTCACTACCCTGAAGCCAACACCTTGTTTATGAACAACAGCGTATCCGGTTCTGCTACGGCAGCGAAACCTGATCGAGCTTTCACGTTGATCGAGCTGCTGACCGTCGTGGCGATGATTGCGATTTTGGCCTCATTATCGATGGTGGGACTGGCAGGCACCCGGGAGCGCATGCAGCGCTTCACATGCCGGAACCATATCCGTCAATTTGTTTTGGCGACGCACCTTTACGGCCAGGATAATAACGACCGATTGCCAAGTGGCGGCAGTGAATCTCGCAGGCCGGGAGACGAGCACATCCCAACGGTATCCACCAATACTCGCGCACAGTTGCTCTTTTATTCTGGCAGTTTGAAGGTCCTCTATTGCCCTAACTGGAGCTTGCACTTCAAGGACCGTCCCAACTGGCGCTTCCCAACCTACGGCTATGTGCTCGGCTACAATTACCTTGGCGGCAGAGGATCCACGCCTTGGCACGACGAGACAGACCCGAGTCGAGGCTCCAAATGGATTTCCCCTCAGACGCTGCAGGACGATGCCTCGCTGGTGCTGGCGGGATGCCGCCCGGTCAGTCGCCACTGATGGAGCCGGGCATTGCTATGTCACCAGATCGTATCAGGAGGTCGCGCAGTTCGGCTCCACGCAACTCAAAGGCGGCACTCTCGCGGAGTTGTTCCTGACGAAGCACGACGGTGATGGCAAAGTTCTTTGGGCTCGCAATAGTGGCGGTGGCGAACATGCCGTCGGCAATGGAGTGGCTGCGGATGACCAAGGCAACGTCTGGTGCGTGGGCGACTATTATCCCGGCTCGCCGCTGGATCGCTCAAACTCCGATGGATCCATCGCGCGATTTGACCCCGCTGGAGCAATCGTATGGTATCGAGTGGTCGGCGGCAGCCAGCCCGATTCCGCCCAGGCCGCAGCCCTCGACAAGGCAGGCAACTGTTATGTGACCGGTTTGTTCACCGGCACCGCAAAGTTCGGAAGCGTCACGCTTGCCAGTCGCGGCGCACGCGACATCTTCGTGCTCAAATACGATCCGAGCGGCAAGGTGATTTGGGCTCAGCGGGGGGCGGGGAAAATGATGACCTGAGCGCGTGCATCGCTACGGACAAGGACGGGAGTTGCTGCATCGGCGGCTATTTTCAGGGTTCCGCAGATTTCGGCGCAGCCCGGTTGTCCAGTCCCCAATCCGCCGATGCCTTCCTGGCAAAATACGATGCGAATGGCCAGTTTCTCTCGGCCTTCCAAGCCACCGGTTCCGTCAACATGCAAGTGTTCGGACTTGCGATCGACCCCATCGGCCAAGTGTTTTGCACGCGTTATTTCCGATACATCACATCGTTTGGAGGATTTTCCCTCGTCAACCACGGTTCGGGGCGAGACGCCTTTGTAGCGGGCCTGGTCAGCCCGCCTCTGCCGGTGCTTTCAATCATGCGAACCGGCGGTGACGCGTTAGTTTCATGGCCATCCGGCGCCACTGGATTTCGTCTCGAAAGCAGCCCGGAAAATGGCTTTGGAGCGATTTGGATGCCTGTAACCAACACAGCCGAACGGCTCGATAAACGACTGATCTTGACCAATTCAATCGCGCCTCAAAAACAGTTTTTCCGATTGGTCAAATGAGGCCTATTGACGGACCCTCCCTCTGTGCGTTTCTCCCATTTTTCGGGATCTTCTCGTAATCCTAGCCAAACAGATTTGAAATTTGAACCACAGAGATACGGAGACACAGAGGGGGAAAAGAGAGGGGGAAAAAGTTTGGTTTCATTGTTTGTTCTCCTCTGTGCCTCTGTGCCTCTGTGGTTGGAAATCTGAGAGATGACTCATCGAGATTTGACGATTCATAATCTAACGCTCTGAACCAGGTAAAACGACCCCGTTTAGCCTGTTGCTCGCCCGCCGGATTGCGATTGCAACCGCTTTTGCTGGGGTCTGCCCCCCGTTCATCTCGTGAGCACGTGGCGAAGATACAAATACATCAGGGGAGCGTTGAACAGCAGGCTGTCAAGAAGGTCCAGGATGCCACCGATGCCGGGGAACATCTTCCCGGAATCCTTCATCCCGACTTCACGTTTGAAGAGAGACTCTATCAAATCACCGACAACAGCCCCCGAGCTCAGAATCAGGCCGAGGATGACCGCGTGCGGGAGGGTCATGCGAGCCAGTTTCTCGTTGGCAAACATGGCGAACGCAACACTCGCCAAGGTGGACAACACGATCGCTCCACCGAATCCCTCCCAAGTCTTGCCCGGGCTGATACGCGGGATCATCTTATGCTTGCCGATGAGCGAGCCCACCAGATAAGCGCCGATATCGCTGAACTTGGTCACCACGATGAAATAGAACACATAGAAGCGACCGTCTATGGTTGGGAAAAAGTTGATCTTCTGGATAAAATTCAACAGCCACGGCACGTACATGAGACCGAAAAGAGTCGTCGAGATCGCGAGAATTCCCGCCGTGTTTGTCTTGGAAACAAACTGCTTCAAGCATAACCCCAACACGAACAGAATCAGGATGCAAGTTTCCCAGTCGTTCGCCTTGGCTGGGGCTGATTTGATGCCCAACACCCCCGAGAGATAAAAAAAACTACTTCCAATAAGGAGCACGCCTCCAAACACTCCCCAATCTCGGAAGCAGATCAAACCTCGTTTTTCGACCATTCCATAGAATTCGATCAAGCCTGTGGCCCCCAAGATCAACATGATCGACAAAAATGCGTAATCCGCCAGGAACTTGTTCTTTGAAAACACCGCGCACAACACCACGGTCCAAAGCACCACCGAGCTGAAAAGACGTCGGAGAAAAACCTGACCTTTCGACAAGGCAGGAGGTGGCGGTGGCGGTGGCGTGGTTGTTTGAGGACTCATTGTTGTTGAAGTGGCGGAGGTCAGACCGCTCCGAATCGCCGATGCCTTCGCGAATACTCCTCAAGTGCTTCGAAGAATTGAGCCTTCCGAAAATCAGGCCACAAAGTGTCGGTCACAAACAATTCAGAGTAGGAAATCTGCCAGAGCAAAAAATTGCTGACCCTCATCTCGCCGCTGGTTCGAATCAGCAAATCAGGATCAGGCAGATGCCTCGTATACAGATGCTGCGAGAGAACCTGCTCGGTGATCTCAGCCGGATCGATCAGTCCGTCCTTCGCCTTCTCAGCAAGCGACCGAACCGCTTCAACAATCTCAGCCCGGCCTCCGTAACTCAAGGCGAGCACCAGTGTCAACCCGTTGTTCCTTGAAAGCGACGCCTTGGTTTTTTCGAGCTGCTTTTGGACAAATTCAGGAAGCCTATAGATTTGCCCAATGGCCTCGAGTCGAACGTTGCTGCGGTTCAATTCTCCGATCTCGTGCTTGAGGTAACGCGCCAGATACTTCATCAGTGTATCCACCTCATCCTTGGGCCTGTTCCAATTTTCGACGGAAAAAGCGTATAGAGTCAGATACTTGATCCCTATTTCCCCCGCCGCACGCAAGATCGTTCGCACGGACTCCACTCCGTTGCGGTGGCCTTCGACTCGTGGAAGGTGTCGCTGTTTTGCCCAACGCCCGTTGCCGTCCATGATGATGGCTACGTGCGTGGGGATCGACGCCTTTGCCTGGGGACTCAGTTGTGGGGTTGGGGAGCTCACATCGCTGGCCTCCTCAGCAAAGGCCTGTTACCTAAAGAAAAATGGTCTGGTCACGAGCCGGCCCCACTGACGTCATGGTTAATTCGGCACCTGTCATCTCCGCAATGATCTTGAGATAACTGCGTGCTTTGGGAGGAAGTGTTTTCCAGGAACGAATCTTGTCTGTGGGGGTGTTCCAACCCGGGAAAGCGGTGTAAACAGGCTCGCACTGGGACAGCGTCTCCAGATCCACAGGCACATATTCAAGGACCTTTTCGCCACACTTGTAAGCGGTGCAGACTTCGATGGTATCCAAAGTGTCCAGCCCATCCAGATTCGTCACGGCCAATTCATCGATGCCGTTTAAGATGGCGGCGTGCCTCGTGGCCACCGCATCGAACCAACCACATCGACGTGCCCGGCCTGTCGTGGCGCCAAACTCTCTTCCCATGCCGTGCAACATGTCCGCAATTTGGGCGTTCTCGGTCGGCAGAGGGCCTTCTCCAACGCGCGTGGTATAAGGTTTCATCACACCGATGACGCGATCCATGCGGTTCGGAGCCACGCCCGACCCTGTGCACGCTCCCCCGGCTGTCGTGTTCGATGAAGTCACGAACGGATACGTCCCATGGTCCAGGTCAAGAAAGGTCCCTTGCGCTCCTTCGAACAAAATATCAGCGCCATTCTTCATGGCCTGATGCAAATGAATAACCGTGTTCGCAACCAGAGGCTTCAACCGATCGCCGGCAGCGCGGTAGGAATCATGGACCTTTTTGAAAGAAAGGGGCTTTGCGCCCAGAGCTCTTAAAATCTCGTTGTTCTCCTTGATCCGAAGCCGAAGCTTTTCCTCAAAACGCTCAGGGTTGATCAGATCGATCATCCGCAAACCGGTTCGAGCAGCTTTGTCACCATAGGCGGGGCCGATGCCCCGTTTGGTTGTGCCGATCTTGTTCTGACCCTTCATACTCTCTCGGCGGGCATCCAGCTCGCGATGGTAGGGAAACACCACGTGAGCCGCCTCGCTGATGAGCAGGTTCCCGCTCACCCGGATCCCCACCCGCTCCAGTTCCTCTATCTCTTGCACCAAGCCAATCGGGTCGATGACCACCCCGTTCCCGATCACACACAGTTTGTCCTCACGCAAAATCCCGGACGGGATCAGGTGCAGCACATATTTTTTCTCCCCTATCCACACGGTGTGACCGGCATTGTTCCCTCCCTGGGTGCGCACAACTATGTCCACCTCTTCGGTGAGCACATCGATGATCTTCCCTTTGCCTTCATCGCCCCATTGAGCACCAACCAGTATTGTATTTGCCATAACAACGGACAAAAAAAAACCCCGAAAAGTAAATTCGAGGGACGGAACCAGTATTGACGCACGGACCCTAGTTAGCCCGAACCCATGTGTCAACCAATTCGTCAGGCACGACAACGGTTCGTGCGCCTCTCAAATTTAACTGGGTTACTTGGCAAGCGCTTGGAGATACCACCGGACGAATGCCTCGACATTGTATTCCTTGAATGTCGAATAGGGGCCGGGCTCATAGGCGCTCGAGTTGATGCCTCTTTGTTGACGTTCACAGATGATCCAATCCTGTTCGCTAGTCAGTTGCCAGAAGGGCGTGAGCGCCTCAAGCTCGTAGTCACGTCCCTCAACCGCATGCTGATCCACCAGCCACCAAACACGGATGCGTGTGAGCTGTGGCCCGGCTGGAAGGAGCCTGGTGCTGACACCGTGATCGCAGCTGGAATGATTCCAGAAGTTTGGCAGTGTCCTCACGCGAACGGTTCCTACGTCGGCCTCACGATAGTCGCCCATCAGCGGTGCGGCCTGCTTGCCATTCATGGTTTCGCTCACCCATCCGTCGACAAGCGGGGTGCGGTTTCCGCTAAACCAGATCCCTCTCTCGGCGTCGGGAAAGCGTGTCATCCCGGGATTCCGATGCGTGCTCGCAAGACCTTCGGATGCCCACTTGGCCTCGTTGCGGCGGACCACCGCTGCCATCTCGTCGCGAATGCGAGGTGTCGTGTCGTCGGCGTTGTAGTGGTCAAAGTTCGCTTTGATATACTGGGGATGGTTCGCGTTGCAGTGAAAGCACTCGCGGTTGTTCTCCCAGATGATTTTCCAGTTGGCTTTCACTTCGTAATCCACCGCCTTAGCGACCTTGGCGTGACCGAGTCCTTGGGGTTGAAGGAGTGCCGTCAAGCAGTTCTCTGCGGCTTCGAACGGGATCGGATTCGCCGCCAGGTTGATGAAGAGGAGGCCCCCGGCCTCACGGACATGGACCGTGCGAAGCGCGAAGTCGTCTTTGTTCAAATCCGGTTGCATTCCCCGCCATGCCAAGAGGCGTCCATCCAGGTGATACGCCCACTGATGGTAGGGGCAGACAAGCTTTGGAACCTGGCCGCAGGGTTCGTCGCAGATCAAAGATCCACGATGGCGGCACACATTGTGGAGGCCATGAATCACGCCGTCCTCGCCACGGATGACAATGATCGAATCGGAATCCATCTCCACGAGAAAATAATCGCCGGGTCGTCGAATTTCGCAGGTGTGGCCAGCAAAGAGCCAGCCTGTCCGCCAGACGCTGTCGATGTCGGCTCGGTAAACTTCCGGGTCGTTAAAAAAAGGCTGTGGAAGCGTCCAGCCTTCCCGGCGGGAAGCGAGCAGACCCTCCAGGCGGGAGCTGACAGGGACGATTTTCGAAAGCTCCTTGGCATCCGATTCCGCAGTCTTCATGGCTGAGCCCTTCGACATCACGGTTCAAACGTATCCGTCCAGCACTTCAGCAGCCAGCGTTTTTAAGTCCTTTGCGTCCAAAGGAACGATATTGTGTTGAACTAGTCCAATTAATTCCGTTCAATCAAGCAGGCCTCATACAGGTCAGAAACAGGCATCACAATTTCATGCGCGCCCTGCCATCCAACACCACTCCCCTGTGGGTCATGACCCTCCTCTGCGCCTTGATCTGTCCCGCCCGACCGCCTGCCGCCAGCGCAGAAAAACCAGGGGCGCAGGGTGTGGAGTTTTTCGAGAGAAAGGTCCGCCCCATCTTTGTCGAGCATTGCACCAAATGCCACAGCACGTCGGAAAAGAGCAAGGGAGGCCTGACTCTCGATACGCGAGCAGGTTTGCTCAAGGGCGGCGACTCCGGCCCGGTCCTCGTACACGGCGATCCAGACAAGAGCCGACTGATTCAAGCTGTGCGCTACAAGAATCGCGATCTCCAGATGCCGCCGAACAACCCGCTTAGCCCCAGCCAGGTCAGCGACCTTGAAAAGTGGGTCAAGATGGGCGCTCCAGATCCTCGCACCACGACCGTCACGGTCTCCGTCGCGGGGGGCAAGCGGGTGATCGACATGGAGGAAGGACGCAAATTCTGGGCGTTTCAACCCTTGGGAAAACCACTTTTGCCGAATGTGCGCGGTCAAGCCTGGATACAGTCGCCAGTGGATGCCTTTATTCTGGAAAAGCTGGAGAGAAAACATCTCAAACCAGCTCCCGCCGCCGGCCGGCGCACCTGGCTAAGACGCGCCACCTTCGACCTGACCGGACTGCCCCCAAAACTTGTCGACATCGAAGCCTTCCTTGCCGACCGTTCTCAGGACGCGTTTGGGAGAGTGCTCGACCGTTTGCTCGATTCACCCCAGTACGGCGAACGCTGGGGTCGGCACTGGCTTGATGTCGCCCGTTATGCCGACTCCAACGGGCTTGACGAAAACGTCGCGTTCGGAAATGCGTGGCGCTACCGCGACTACGTGGTGAGCGCGTTCAACCGGGATAAGCCATTCGATCAATTTCTCATCGAACAGCTCGCTGGCGACCTGCTTGCTAGGAGCGAAAACATCGCCCTCAAACACGAACGCCTCACCGCGCTAGGATTTCTCAGCATGGGCCCAAAGCTCCTCGCTGAGCCGGACAAGGTGAAGTTGGAGATGGACTTCATCGACGAACAAATTGAAACAATCGGGCGGGCCTTTATGGGCATCACGCTCGGTTGCGCTCGCTGCCACGACCATAAGTTCGATCCGGTGCCCACGGAGGACTATTACTCCCTCGCCGCCATTTTTAAGAGCACGCACACCATGGACGACCTCAAGACGGTTGCCCGATGGCACGAACCGGAAGTCGGCCTGCCGGAGGATTTCAGGGCCAAAGAGGACTTCGACAAGCTCATCGACGCGCAACGGCTCGTCATCACGAACTTGATGAGCACGGCCAACAGGACCCTGATCGCGGACGCCAAAACAAATTCGTTGTCCAGCAACCCAGAGAGCCGCTACCCAACCAATACTCAGGCCGAGTTGAAGCGGTTGCGGGATGGGGTTAAAAGGATGGAAACCGAAGCCCCAGAGTTGCCCAGCACCATGGGTGTGCGAGATGGGACGAACATCCTGAAAACATTCCCAGTGCATTTACGCGGGAGCCACCTCACCCTCGGCAAGGAGGTCTCTCGCGGTGTGCCCCAGGTGATGGTGGGTTCAACGCGTCCCTTGTTCGACGAGAGGCACAGCGGACGGCTCGAACTGGCCCGCTGGCTGGCGAGCGCCGAGCACCCTCTCACGGCGCGCGTCATGGTCAATCGCCTTTGGCGCTGGCATTTCGGGCAGGGCCTGGTCGCCAGCACGGACAACTTTGGGGCGCTCGGCGAGCGGCCCTCCCACCCGGAGCTGCTCGACTGGCTTGCCCGGCGTTTCATCGCCGAAGGCTGGAGCATCAAAGCGATGCATCGCGTGCTCATGCTTTCGAGCGCCTACCAGATGGCCTCGAATGTGGGAAACGCTCTCGACGCGAGCGATCCGGATAACCGCCTCCTCTCCCACTTTCCGCTCCGCCGCTTGGAGGCTGAAGAAATTCGGGACGCCCTGCTCGCGGTCGCGGGCATGCTCGACTTGACCATGGGTGGCAAGACCCTCCCGATCAAAAACCGCGAGTTTGTCTTCAACCACACGTCAAAAGATGCGACGACCTACGACAGCACCCGTCGCGCCGTGTATCTCCCTATCATCCGCAACCACCTCTACGATCTCTTCGAGCAATTCGATTTCCCGGACCCCGCAGTCCCCACGGGCAACAGGAACGCGACCGTCATCGCCCCGCAAGCCCTCCTCATGATGAACAGCGATCTCGTTCAGCAGGCTGCCTCCAAACTCGCGACCCACTTGCTTGAGGATACCAGAATGCCGGATGCGAAACGCGTCGAAAGGGTCTATTTGCAGGCCTACGGACGCCCGCCGTCCGGCCGCGAACTTGAGCGGGCACGCCGCTTCCTTGATCAATTCGAAGACACGATTTCAGTCCAAAAGCCGCGTCCTGATAATTGCCGGGCGCAGGCATGGACCGCGCTCTGCCAGACCCTTCTGGCAGCGAATGAGTTCATCTACTTAAATTGAACCCAGGCTGAAATGAGCTCCGCTTTCTGCACTCACGGGACGAATCCACTGCGATGAACTCGAAATCCAATTCGGAGTGGCTGACCCGTCGCGCGATGCTTCAAAAATCCGCGGCCGGTTTTGGCTGGCTTGCGGCCTCGGCGATGCTGGCCGAACCCGTGGGCAACGCGGCAACATCCATGCAGGTCTCCTCGCGCCCGCTCGCGCCGCGAGAACCTTTGTTTCCGGCGCGAGCCAGACGTGTCATCTTTCTTTTCATGAAAGGCGGGCCCTCGCACGTGGACACGTTCGACCCCAAGCCGCTGCTTGATCGCGATGACGACAAGCCCTTTCCCGGCGAGAAACCGCGCGTGCAATTTGCCCCGACCGCGAAGCTGCTGAAATCGCCCTGGCGGTTCCAGAATCACGGGGAGAGCGGGCTGCCTGTGAGCGAGTTATTTCCAAACGTGGCTCAGTGCGTGGACGACCTGTGCGTCGTTCGATCCCTGCACGGCACCAATGCGGCGCACGGCGGCGCGCTGCTCAAGCTGCACACTGGCAGCGATAACTTCGTGCGGCCGAGCATGGGTTCCTGGGTCACCTACGGACTGGGCACGGAAAACGAGAACCTGCCCGGATTCATCACCATCTGCCCCACATTCGCACACGGCGGCGTGAACAATTGGGGCGCGGCCTTCCTGCCCTCAGCCTATCAGGGGACGCCCCTTGGCAACGCCACCGTTCCCGCCGGCGAAGCCACCGTGCGACACATCAGAAACTCCCGCCTCACGCTGGCGCAGCAGCGGGTTCAGCTCAGCTTGCTTGCGCGGATGAACCGCGACCACATGCAGCAGAGCGGCCCGAGCCTCGCGCTGGAAGGCCGCATCAACTCATTCGAGCTCGCCTTTCGGATGCAGCTCGCCATGCCAGAGGCCCTGGACATTGCCAACGAGACGAACGCGACGCGGAAACTGTATGGGCTCGACAACAAGGTGACCGAGAACTTTGGCCGCCAGTGCCTCATGGCGCGGCGCTTCGCGGAGCGTGGCGTGCGTTTCATCCAGGTCACACACAGCGATGGCGACGTTCAATGGGACCAGCACGGCGATTTGCGGAAGGGCCACACGAAGAACGCCGCAGAGGTCGACAGACCCATCGCTGGCCTGCTGAAGGATTTGAAAGCGCGCGGATTGCTCAAGGACACGCTCGTCGTGTGGGGCGGGGAGTTCGGACGAACGCCTGCCGCACAGGGCGGGCGCGATGGGCGCGACCATAACCCCGAGGGCTTCACCATGTGGCTGGCCGGCGGCGGGGTGAAGCCTGGCACCGCCTACGGTGCCACCGACGATTACGGATGGTTCGCCGCCGAAAACAAGGTTCACATCCACGACCTCCACGCAACGATTCTCGCCTTGCTCGGGCTCGATCACGAAAGGCTGACCTATCGGCACGCCGGACGTGATTTTCGTCTCACCGATGTGGCCGGCCATGTCGTTCACGAAATCATCTCTTAGAGCCGCCGCCGCACAACCCGCATGGAAGCTCACACGGCGCTGATCAAACTCTCTGGCGAGACAAAACAGAAACCAGCACAACCGCTCAACCTGCGAACAAAGCACAAAGCACAAAGCAGTAAAAATAACCACGATCCCCATGATTTCCAAGAACGTCCTCGCCTTTGCCGGCAGCACGCGCTCCGGCTCTTACAACCAAAAACTTCTGAATGCAGCCGCCGAAGCGGCGCGTTCCGCTGGCGCGGTGGTGACCGCCATCGACCTTCGTGAGCTGGCATTGCCACTGTTCAGCGAAGACTTGGAAGCCGCCGAGGGTATCCCTCCCGGGGCGAAGCAGTTCAAGAGCCTTTTGCGCAGCCATGGGGGCCTCCTCATCGCCTCGCCGGAGTACAACAGTTCGGTCACCGCGGTGCTTAAGAATGCCATCGATTGGGCGTCGCGCGCGGAGTCTGATGACGAGCCCCCACTGGTCGCCTTCCGCGGCAAAGTTGCGGCGTTGTTAAGCGCGTCGCCGGGCGGCCTGGGCGGGCTCCGGGGTTTGGTCCACCTAAGAGCGATCCTCGGCAACATTGGCGTGATTGTGCTGCCGGACCAGATCGCTCTTTCCATGGCTCACCAGGCATTCGACGATGCTGGACGCCTCAAGGACGAGCGGAAGAACACACAGGTTACATCACTCAGCCGTACGCTCGTGGAGTTCCTTTCGCAGCATCAGAAATCCTGACCCAGCGATGGGGATGCCGCCGCCCTGGGAAGAAAGCTCTGGCCGGAAAAACCCGGCTGTGGATCGTCGTTTCAATAGGGGCCAACTTGATTCTGAACTCAGTAAAACGACCCTGTTTAGCCTGATGCCCGAGCCACTCCAACTCCCCGTCGTAATCGTAATCGTAATCCACCCCTCTGCGTCCTCGGCAACATCCGTGGATTAGGATTACGATTAGGAAAAATGGAGGAATTGGGGTTGCGCCGTTACGCGTCCAGATCACCATTTCAACCGATTTTGCTGAGCTCTGATTAGTAAGTGGCCCTGCCCCCGGAAAGATCGAAGACAGCACCCGTGCTGAACGAGCATTCGGCTGAGCACAGCCAGGCTACCAGAGCGGCCGCCTCTTCCTTGAGACCGAATCTTCCCATCGGGATTTTGGACACCATATAATCGATATGCTCCTGGGTCATCTGGCTGAAAATCTCCGTTTTGATCACTGCCGGAGCAACGCAGTTCACCAGCACCCCAGAAAGGGCCAGTTCTTTGCCCAGCGATTTGGTCAAGGCAATCACGCCTGCTTTGGAAGCGCTGTAGTGTGAGGCATTTGGATTGCCTTCCTTGCCGGCAATGGATGCGATGTTCACGATGCGTCCGTATCCCTGTCCGATCATGACTGGGACAACTTCTCGGCAGCATAAAAAAACGCCCGCAAGATTGATCTCGAGAACACGACACCACTCCTCCGGGGTCAGCTCCCATGTTTTCTTGTTTACCCCAGCGATGCCCGCATTGTTGACCAGGATTTCTACAGACCCAAAACGCTTGAGGGTTGACTCCTGAGCCTGTGCCACCGAAGCCGGTTGGGTCAAATCTACCACGGCGGTGTGCACTTCCCCATGAGCCGCTAATTCGTTCGTGGCGGCTTGAAGAGCTGCCGGGTCGATGTCCCAGAGGCTGCACCGAGCGCCCGAGGCAAGCAGCCGCTGCGCAATGGCCAGGCCGATCCCTCGAGCGCCGCCGGTGACGATCGCATTCTTTCCTTTCAAATCAATGTGGTTCATACTCGTGCAATTAAATTTATTCTGGTGGAATTTTGCCCTCATGGCCAGCTCACAAAACACTAGGGGGATGCGGTTGCCTGGCCGGGCTCTCGTGGAACGATCCACCACCAACAGGCTGCGCCCAACAATCCCGCCAAGGCACCCAGGCTGATGCCCCAAGTCCACCCTAGCTGCGCGCTAACCCAGGGTGTCAGGACGGGGGCCAGCAGCCCGATGCCATTGCCACCGGTGTTCATTATCGCCGCCACGGTGCCCCCGCGCTCGCCTCCGATCTCGACTGCTGTCGTCCAGAAAGCACCCTCGCACAGGCCCAGCACGCCGAGCGATAACGTGAACCAAAGCACGATCCAGAAGGTGTCTTTGGCGAAGATGCCAAGCATCAACAACCCGGCGCTGAGCACCATGCTCATCCGAGGGATCAACGTTCGTCCACGCCCGTGTCCGAACCGCTTCTGGGCCACATCCGTCAGCCACCCTCCAAGCGGCATGGCGACCGCCATCGCGAGGTTCGGCAGGCCGGCATAAAACCGGCTCTCGGTCTTCCCCATGTGCAGCACTTGGTCGAAGTAGTAGTGCATCCAATAGAAGAAAAGGTATTGGAAGTAGCCCACGGCCGCGTAGCTCAATGTTAGCAGGACGATGTTGCGGTCCCGGAGTAGCGAGCTCAAGCCGCTCAGGCCTCCAATTTTCAGCCGCGACCCCCGAGCCCCGCTGAAACCTGGTTGAGATCCCCTGCTCGCATTCCCTCCCAATCGTGGGTCCACATCAGTCCCTTCCCAACGATTCGGTGGATGATCAGCCCCCAATGCCGCCCACAGGCCAGTCAGCAGCGCGGTGCAGACCCCCGTGATCACAAACGCCATCTGCCACTCGACCCGATCGATTAACGCGCCAAAAATCGGATGGACGAGAGCGTACGCCATCAGGGCGGCACCCGTGATAAGTCCGTTGGCTAACGCGCGTTGCTCCGGTGGAAACCAGTAGGACGCGGACCGCGCGCAGCCTGGGTGCAGAGGCGTCGTGAACAGCCCCATCAGCGAGCGCACGACCAGCAGCGCCATCCACACATTCGCCGCAGCCACCAAGCCCCAGCCTACCGCGCCTGTGATCGCGCAAAAAACCGCCGTGCCGAACCCCATGGCCATGAGCGCCACGCGCGGTCCGAACCGGTCGATGAACAGACCTCCAGGAATCATGCATAAAGTATAGACCACGAGAAAGGCCGAGTAGACCCACCCCATCGCCAGGGGATCGAGTCCGAACTGTTTGATCAGCCTTTCGTCGCCAGCACTGGTCATGCTGGCGCGGTTGAAGTGGCTGATGAAACACAAAGCCATTAGCAGGAGCAGGATCCGCCATCGCCGCGAGCACCTGGGCGGTGCTCCGCCTGCTGGCGGTCCCACTGAATGGGTTGAAGGCGGGCTCATGTAGCAGTGGACATTTCAAGTCTTTTTTGCCAGATCTCTGAGTGCCTGCGATCACCCTCACCGCCCCGATTCTGCAACAAGATATCGTGCGATGAACTCCTCGTTCAGTGTGGCACCCAATCCTGGGCGATCGGGCACCGTGATCCATCCATTTTCAGCTTGAAACTTCTCGTGAGTGAGTTGATGGCGCATCGGGGAATCGTCGACGCAATCCTCGAACAAAAAGGCGTCGCGGCATGTCGCAAGCCAATGCAGACTGGCGGCCACGGTGATGGGGCTCGTATAGCAATGATTGCAGAGTCGGGCGCCGATCTCCTCCACTCGCGACCTGATGTACGAACCATCAGTGAAGCCACAGCGAGAGAGATCGACCTGGTAAACGTCCAACGCACGCCGATCGATCAAGGGTCGAAACGATTCCCTGCCGCACTCGGCCTCTCCGGCGGCGATTGGCACAGGCGAACGGTCCCGGAGCCATGCATAGCCTTCCACGTCGCCAGGCCGCAATGGTTCTTCGAGCCAACCAATTTTGGAGTCGGCAAAAGCATGGGCTCGCTGCAAGGCTGTCCTGGCGTCCCAAACGCATCCAGCATCGATCAAGAGCGTCGCCTCATCCCCTACCCCTGCGCGTGCTCCCCGAACCAACTCCAGGTCGAGCCCCTCACTCTCTCCCATCGGCTCCCACCCGAACTTGACAGCTTGATATCCGGCGCCCACCCAGCGTCGTCCGATCTCCTCGGTCATCCTCCCGTCGCGGCCAAACAAAATCGAGGCGTAGGCCTTGAAGCGGTCGTGGTGCTTGCCGCCAAGCAAGCGGTGGATAGGCTCGCCGAAATGCTTTCCTTTCAGGTCCCAGAGCGCCATGTCTACGGCGCTCATGGCGGCGATCGTCACCGAGCTGCGTCCGAAATACTGAGTGCGACGAAACATCTTTTGCCAGAGTCGCTCTGTTTCAAGGGGGTTTTCTCCGAGTAAAATCTCGCGCAATCCACAGGCGATGTTGTGGCTGAAAGGCGCATCGATGATGGCTTTCACAACTTCCGGCGACGCATCCGCCTCTCCGATTCCCTCCACCCCAGTGTCGCTGATCACTCGGACGAGAACGACATCTTGCGAACTGGCGGTCTTCTTTTCGACGGACTTCACTCGCAAGATCTGACAGATGATTTTTTCGATTTTCATGGTTCCCTAGGCAAGATTCCAATCCTTTTGGCGATGCTTCAAAACTCCACCGGAGACGCCACATGGCCATCCATCCACGCAATCCGATCAGTGATCCAATTCTTCAGCCAATCCACTTCCTCCTCAAACGATTCGCCAACGAAATAGTTGCAGCTCACGTTTTGTCCGAGTATCGGCCAGCGTTTGAAATTGCGCTCCTGCGCTTCCTCAAGCTGAGTGGCTAGCTCGTCGATCAGCAGACTGATTTTCTTGGGGTCAAAGACTTTTTCCCGGAGAACTGACCAACGGGCGGCGCACCGTTGCGCGTAGGCGGAATCCTGCTGCAGCCTTTGGTGCCAGGAGATTTCATTGGGCCGCAGGTTGGACGAATACCAGCCGCGAACGTGACCCCCGGCATAATAATTGGCGTTGCCAAACGATCGGTTCCAATCCCAAGGAGGCCCCGCCTTCAGTTTCCCACCTCGGTCTTTGGTCAGGAAAGTGCTGTAGCGGAATCCATCCACGTTCTTGGCCGCTTCGATCAGGAAATGGGCGTCGATAAAGGAATCCACGTCCAAATAAGCGGCGTAGCCCTTCTTCGGATCCTTGAAGTCGGCACCGTAAAGGCTTGATTCAAACGAGTTGAAGTACCGCGTCAGCCACGTTTTTTGCTCCGATGTGATCTGTCGTGAGTTCGGATAGACGTAGAAATAAGGCCCTCCGTGGCTCGTACGGAAGCGGCTCCCACGGCTGTCATCATGATCGCGTTTCACGATATAACCGCCAGAGATTTCAGGTGCCGACTGATGCTCCGGCTTCAATTTGGCGATGTTCACACGGTCCTGGCCGCGCTTGATCTTCTCGACCAGCACATACACGCCCACGTAATCGCGCAGGGAGAGCTTGGCAGTGGAGGCATGGAGAAAAAGTTCAACATAGCGGGTGCGAGGTGCGTAATGGCCCATCCTGCGGGTCAGTTCGAAGGCCAGCACGTCCCGGATCATCGTCTTGTCCTCGAAAGGCGCGTAAAGCACCCAGTCCTCCTCCGCCGGCATACCCAGCAAGGAAATCTTTGTTTGGTTAGTTTCCTGGTCCAACGTGTGGAGTGTGTAGGAATGTTTCGGCAACCCCAACGTGCTGAAGCCGCGTCGGTTGATCGACGCCAACCCCGCGTGCGCGGGCTTGTCTTCAAGGGAGGCGCGTCGGTTGATGGTCTCAAAAAACTCGGCCCGAACCACTGTCGAAGGATTATTCGAGATGTCGCGGCCATCTGTGTGCAGGATGATTATCGGCAGATTGGATGTGAAATTCGTTGCGGGTTCATCAGGCATGGGGCTCTTCGCCATCGCCCCTTGGATGTGGAATGTCGAGCTGTTCTGCCACCGGCGCTGGTTGAGTTGCCCCAAAAACATCCCGGCCAAGATCAAGAAGCTAAAAAAAACGGCCGCGAGACCCAAAAAGGCACTGCCGATGGCGCGGCCTTTTCCGGGTGCAGAGCTGCGCGCTTTCCTGATCGATCTGAAAACCAATCCAAAACTGTAAAAAGCCACCAAAACGAACCCGAACGCGACCAGCGGGAGCCAACCGGAACGCCTCAAAACGAAGAACCCCACTGCCAACCCCAGCACCCAGCGGATGATCGATAGGCTCGAACGTGGCTTTCTCACATCAATCCTTTGATAGGATCGCCGTCGTACACAGCGTGCGGGCGGCCCAGCGGGTCCAGCCACTCGATGGTTCTCGGCAAACCCAAAGCTTCGTAGATTGTCGCCGCGAGATTTTCGGGCTTCTGCGGGGACTCCACCGGGTAGGCGCCGTTCCGATCGGTGGCACCAATGACAGTTCCCCCGCGCACTCCGCCGCCGGCAAGGAAAACCGTTTGGCTCGCTCCCCAATGGTCCCGCCCTGGAAGCGATGCTCCAGGCAGCGTGGAGATCTTGGGCGTGCGTCCAAACTCGCTTCCCATCACGATCATCGTCTCGTCGAGTAAGCCGCGCGAATCCAGGTCGTCGATCAAGGCGCTCACGGCGCGATCCATCGGCGGCAGCAGATGGTTCTTCAAGTTCGGAAAGGCCGACTGGTGAGTGTCCCATGTCTCGTTGTTGCCCAGATTGACCTGGATCAGGCCGATGCCCACCTCCACCAACTGCCGCGCCATGAGCAACGACCAGCCGAAACTGTTCCGACCGTATCGATCGAGCCATTTCGAGTCGGTTTTGCCGAGGTCGAAAGCGTCGTGAACTTTCCCGTTCACGAGAAGCGAAATGGCCGCCTGGCGGTATTTGTCAAACGCCTGGTCATCGATCGCTCCGCCGTAAAAGCGGGCCTGACTTTCCAGTGAATCGCGCAACGCCGCCCGGTTCAACAAGCGCGGCAGGTCCAATCCTTCTGGCAGAGAAAGATGCGGCGCTTGGTAAACCAGATCGCCGTCGGTCACGCGCCCCGTCTCATGATGAAACAGATACTCTGGGTAAGCGCCGTAGTGAATCGGGTGATACGGCGACATCTCGAGGAACCACGGATCACGATGCCTGCCCATCTGACCCCCAAACTGACCAGGGATCACGCGCCCAGTCTGATGAACGAGCTTCTCCGGCAACACGACGGCCGGCGGCAAGTTGTTCCGAGGAGCGATGATCGCGTTTGCCACCGCAGCAATGCTGGGCCAATCCGTTTCTTTTGGCTTGTTGGGCTCAAATCCCAGGGGAAGATCCGAACGTCCGGTCAACATGACGTGGTGCGCGGCGGAATGATCGTTGTGCGGATGGGTGAGTGAACGGACAAGCGCCCATTTTTCTGACCGTTTGGCCAGCTCCGGCAGGTGTTCGCAGATTTGAACGCCTGCGGTTTTGGTGCGGATTGCCTTGAACTCGCCACGAACTTCGATCGGCGCATCGGGTTTGAGATCAAAGCTCTCGTGCTGAGCCAAACCCCCTGATAAAAAGATATAGATGACCGATTTGGCGCGGGCTGGGGCTGGCTTGGACGCCGACGCCCCCAATGCGCGGAGGCCAGTCAGGTGGTTCATCCCCAGACCGAGCAGTCCGATCGCTCCCGCCTGAATGATGGAGCGTCGAGAGAAATCCACCGCCGGACTGGAGCAACAGAATGGCTTTTCCCGTGTCATCATTTCAGGATCGTACCAGGCGGCTGGGAACTTGGCAACGGGGCGCATTCACAACCAGCGGTTCAACGGCTCATTATGCCGCCAGGTCGTTACTTCTGGACAACTCACAAAAAAGGGGATGGCATTTGTGGAAAGTTGGCGTATTGGACGGGCCACAATCTTCTGGCACCCGAGCTTCACCGGTTTTTCTCCACCTGCATTCCCCACATTTTGTTCCAGATTCGACGTTGCCGTTGTTTGGAAGTTATGCCGATTTTTCCGCGTACCGATCAAAGCGATTGGAAAGAATGAAAAAAGTCGGTGCCCAAAGCCCGACGAAGATGCCGAACCGCTCTGCATGCGCTTGAGCTTCGGGTGCCGGGCCACCGTTGAGATACCAGACGGCGATTGAGACGGCGATTGAGGCAAAGCCAAGGATCAGGCAGAAATTGCTGAGTTGTTTGAGCTGAGGCTTTTTCATAGGTTGTTTGGGTTGATGCTTTGGAGATGAGTTCAGCAGGCGCGCAGTGACGCCAACGTTGCGTATAGGGTGAGCACCCGCTGCCCGCAGCCACTGCGCCATGGCGAACGCGAACATTGTCCGTAAATCAGGTGCCAACACCACAGCCGAGACGCCTGGAATCGGTTCGACCCGGCACGGTTGTTCGGCACCTTCATGCACGCCACTCAACTCCTTCGGACGGTCCCGGTCAACCTCTAAGGAGCCCGAAAAGCAATCGCCGCCAACGTGAGTCTGGTCGCCCGACAATTCCTCACCCGGGGCTGGGGATTGAAACGTGCTGATACAGGAGCTTGTCTCCAACCCCATTTCCTCGGCGATCAAGACAATTTCATTTGAACCCCAGAGGCACTGAGGCACAGAATGGGGAAGATATTCCATTATGAAAATTGCCACAACAGCCCTAACAATAGATTCTTAAATCCTAAATCTCGGTTCTTCGCTGTTTTGAGTGGAATGCAAAGGTTTCGGAGTTGGGATGACCCGAGAGGGTTGAAGGAGCTTAGCCAGGGGCAAACGAGTCTGCGAGTGCCGCCCCTGGATCCCAGCCCCAATGGCAGTCGCCCCCTCCTTCGCCAAGGC
>CAMBEJ010000034.1 GCA_945865375.1 Akkermansia muciniphila
CTCGTTTTCCTTCACAGGAACCCGACGGCCGTCGAGATTCTCGGTGAGTTCGCCAAGTGGAACGAGTGGCCAATTTTCACCCGCCATAACCCAGCCCCCTCAGGTTTGCTTTGATGGCCTTCTCCAGTTTCGCGGACTCGGCGAACTGGGCGTGCAGTTCGGCGACTAAGCGCGGCATTTTTTCCTCGAAGGGGTCGCCGTCGTCTTCGATTTCCTCGGCACCGACGTAGCGGCCGGGCGTGAGCACATGGCCGTGCGAGGCGATTTCGGCGGTGGTGGCGGACTTGCAGAAGCCAGCAACATCGGCGTAGACCGCTGTGAGGTTCTTGGTTGAAGAGTCGCCACGCCACGAGTGGTAGGTGCCGGTGATTTTCTCCAGGTCGGAGTCGGTCAGTTCGCGGTGGACGCGGTCGATGAGGGTGCCGAGTTTGCGGGCGTCGATGAAGAGGGTCTGTTTGCGGCGGTCGCGGAAGCCGCGTTTGGCGTCGGCGTTTTTGTTTTTCGCGAGGAACCAGAGGCAGACGGGGATCTGAGTGCTGTAGAAGAGCTGGCCGGGGAGGGCGACCATGCAGTCCACAAGGTCGGCCTCGATGAGGGCGCGGCGGATGTCGCCTTCGCCGGATTGGTTGGAGGACATGGCTCCATTGGCCGAGACGGAGCCGGCCATGCCGTCCGGGGCCATGTGGTGGATGATGTGCTGGATCCACCCAAAGTTGGCGTTGCCCTTTGGTGGCAGGCCATATTTCCACCGCACGTCGTCGTCTTTGCGGAACCAGTCGCTGACGTTGAAGGGGAAGTTCGCGAGGGTGTAGTCGGCCTTGAGGTCGGGGTGGAGGTCGTTGCGGAAGGTGTCGGCGGCGTATTTCCCGAGATCGCCCTCGATGCCGCGGATGGCGAGGTTCATGACGGCGAGCTTCCAAGTGGTCGGGTTGGACTCTTGGCCGTAGATGCTGATGTCACCGAGTTTGCCGCCGTGGGCTTCGATGAATTTCTCGCTCTGCACAAATAGGCCCGCCGAACCGTGGCAGCAGTCATAGACCCGGCCCTTGTAGGGGGCGATCATGAAGACGAGGAGCTTATCGACACACTGCGGTGTGTAGAACTCGCCGCCGCGCTTGCCCTCCGCACTGGCGAAGCGGCCGAGAAAGTATTCATAGACGCGGCCGAGGATGTCCTTGGAGCGGTTTTCCCGATCGCCAAGACCAATGGTGCCGATGACATCAATGAGCTCGCCAAGGCTATGCTTGTCGAGGGCGGGACGGGCGTAGTCTTTCGGGAGGACGCCTTTGAGGCGCGGGTTGTCGCGCTCGATGGCGACCATGGCGTCGTCCACGGTCTTGCCGATGGTGGGCTGCTTGGCGCTGGTCCCGCACGCGCGGGATGGGGACCAGCGGGCATCGGCGGGCACCCAGAAGACGTTCTCGGCTTTATATTCGTCGGGGTCTTCGGCATTGGCCCCGGCGTAGTCGCCCTCTCCAGCGAGGAGCTTGGCGCGGTGTTCCTCGAAGGTGTCGGAGATGTATTTGAGGAAGATGAGGCCGAGGACGACGTGCTTGTATTCCGCCGCGTCCATGTTGTTGGGCAGCTTATCAGCGGTGAGCCAGAGTTTGGCTTCGAAGCCGATGGTGGCGGTGGAGGTCTCCGTGTTTGGTTTACGTGCCATGATCAGCGGGGGTGATCCAGAGGTTACTCTCGGTGCCGATGTTCTCGGCTTCGGGGCGGTTGAGCTGGGAATCGAACCGCGCCTCGGAGAGCAGATCCTGGAAGCCTTCGGCGTGATAGCAGCAGGGGTCATGCAAGAGGCCTCGGCGGATGGAGGCGCTGGCTTTCTCTAGTGTGGTTCGATGGGCGGCGAAGCACATGGAAATGAGGCCTCTGACGGGCGCGGAGTATTCCTGGGATTTAAGACCGAAGTTGGCGCGGAGCTGGTCGGCGGCATCCCAGAGGCATTGCCCCCGCAGAGCGCTGGAGATGTCCTTTTCCGTTGTGGCAATCCGGAGCATGGCGTGGGGCAGAGCTTATTGGGCTAAATCCCAAACGCAAACCGGAAGGACTTAATCTGACACTTTAATTCCTGTCGTTTAAATGCCAGCTTTAGGGAGAGTTTACGGCAAAGGGGGGTGGTGTATGGCGCTTGTAATCGAGCAGCCCCGGCATTAGAAACAATCCAGATCAGATTTATGTAAGCTGAACAAATCCAAATTTAGCGTAGCTTCGGCTACGGCCTCATCGAAAAACCGCGAACTTTTCAAATCCAGAGGCCAGCCCAAGACACGCGCCCATCGGGGGCGGCTTGGAGCATTCTCTGGATGGGTGCTTCGCGGTACCTTCGATGGGGGTGCGACAGGTTCGCGCCCCTTTTTTGCCGTGGTTCGCAGTTTCGCTTCAAATTGCGATATGCGATTCATGATTTTTGCGGCATCGCACTTGGATGGAGGGGCATCGGATCAGGTTGGTCCGAGAGAATCTCTTCACGCTCGTGCGCCAGGAGTCCGCGAAAATGTCTCCAACGGTAGTTTCACCTGCGTTTTTGCATTGGTTGGGTGCTTGCTTTCCGTTTCGAACCTGTCGGCCCAAATCACTGCCAAAGGGATGGTAATTCCAGTGTTCGTGGGGTCGGAATCAAAGCCCACTGCCTTGGTGCACGTGAAAGAACTGATCAATGACTACCGTCGCGTCGGTTTTTTTCGCATCGGGGCAATGCCGCTGGTTGTGCTGGACGGTCTAACCATCGAGCTCAAACAAATCAGGAATCTGAGCGCTTCTTTTAAAGAGGTTCACAAGGGAGTTTTGATCAACAAACACCCAGACCTTTTGGAAGCCCGCGATGTCCGCATAATCATCACGGCAGAAGAAACCCCAAGGCTTCAGGCCAAAACGATGCGTTTTGTAGACGCAGGGAGATGGCGCTTTTTCGACGGAATTCTATACGCAGGATCGGATCACCCGGTTCAGTTTTCTCAGGGCACCCTTCAACTTCACGGGCCTTCAGCGGGTCGCTTCACCTATAGGACCGGAGGCAAGGCCGAAGAACTCCAACTGTTCTGTGATGTTGTGATTCCCGGCGGCGACGATTCCAAAGCTCTCCTACCCAAATGAAAATACTACTTCTGCTTCTTGTTGTGGCGGCTCACTCCCCTTGCTGGGCTCAATCGAGTGACAACCTTGTGCTCCAAGGCCGCGCGTTTCTGGTGGCGAAGGACATGCCGAATGCCAACGCTCGTTTTGCCGCCGCCGTCGCGGCCTCCCCGAATCATCAAGCCGCCAATGCACTCTATGCGGCGACACGGCTCCTTTCCTTACCCTATAGCGCACCCGGCAAAGAGTTGATGGATCGCCTCGGAGTCTCGCTAACTAACCGAAACATTTACAACTGGACTGCGAAACTGCCGAAAAACAAACAGGGCCAAGTCGTTCCCCCCAACAATTTCAATGCAATGGAGTTCACCGCATTCCTGCGGAGTCACGTCCTGCCGGAGATTCAGGGGGCGCTGGGCAATCACACTAGAGCTTCAGATCGTAACTTCCTGTTACATCTCAGCAGCAACGAAACCAAGGTGAGCGAAGTGACTCTCGATTACGGGGACATCCAGGTGTTCCGAACGTTTCTCCACGGAATGGAGTTCATTATCAACACAGTCGATAGCCATAACTTCGACGCCCAACTTACCGCCCTTTATCTGATGAACGAGGAAGGAAGTCTTAACCTTGAGAACTTGCTCACGACATACACCCAAGCTCTGACTTTCGCCAAACCCGATGATCTCCCAGGTGCGCGCCTCGCGTTTCGGAATTTTGTGGACACTTACGTGATCGCCTCAGATTTCATCCGCAAACGACCTCAGAAGACCATTCGCCTCTTTAATTACGATCCAACCATGGACACCAGTGAAGGCAAGTTCAGACAAACAGTGATCGAATTGAAAGCCTCGTTGGACGGGCCAGTAACCCTGACCTACGCAACGAATGGAACTCAACGCGTTCAGGCGAACTTCGGCCGATTTCTCGATGGGTCAAATCCCATTCGTTCCTTGCTGCCGGAGTTTCGAGAAAATGACGTGCTTCTCGGATCTCTCCAGGATCCAGCTTTTCATGGAGTAGTTTCTGGAATCACCCCGAGCGAATTCTATACGTTCTTTGAGGCGCAGATGGGGGTGAGGTTGCTTCCGAACTTTAACCTTCATGCGCTCCCCACCGTTTCCCTCTTTGCCGTCGATGGCCGCCGGTATTCCATCCAAGGGTCCTCGGATCTTCTTCGGTGGACGGAGTTGACGTCTCGCACCGGGGCGGGTGGCACGGTGTCCTTCATTGATCCCGAATGGACCCGACAAGTTCGTCGATTTTACCGAGCCGTTGACATGTCAGACTTCCTTTTCTTCGAGGGCACGGTTGTGGATGCGGCTAGCGGCAAACCTATTCAAGGTGCCGTGGTTGGCTCGTCATTTGATCCGCAAACCGCACTGACAGACTCTGAAGGGCACTTCGCACTTCAGACAAGACGATCTAGCAAAACTCGTGGACCCAACACCCTGAACGTGAAAATCAGTGGTTACACGACTGCGCAAATCTACGGTGAAATCAAAAATGGAAAGATGGCGATTGTGGAATTGGCAATTCGAGGGGTTGGCGTGTCCGGCCAGGCCGACATCACCGGCAAGGTGGCGGAGTTTCGATTCGATGGGGAGGGTCAGAATTACGCGCAGCCGAAGGAACCTCTATTGGCCGCCTCCATCCGGTTCACGACTGATCGGGCTGGTGCTCCGAACAGGTCGCTGGCGGTCCCAGAGTCCGGCTTCGTTGGTTCGTTGGATCATGACTACTTGAAAGGCCGACACCAATGGACATGGTCGGCGTGGATCCGTTCAGACTTCCCTGAGCGAGCGAACCAAATTGTCTACTCCGAAGACGCACGCGGGAATATTGCTGATGTTCAGGTCAGCAAAGGTCAAGTGCTCGTGAACACGTGGAACGCAGACGTGCCGGGCAACTGGTCCTCGGCTCTCGTGTCCGCGACGGTCATAGCCGGAAAGTGGTTCCACCTCGCAGTTACGTTCGACTCGCCTTCGGGCAACCTGGGAGAATGCCCCATATTCGTCGATGGCCAAGCTCGGTTTGTCGGAACGCTTCCGATGGTAAAGTCTTTCGAGGCTACAGCGAACACTCATGCGTTCGCGATCGGCCAAAACATCGGCAGCATCACGGGCGGCCAACCCTCACAGGAATTTGCCGGGGCGATCGACGACGTACAAATATTCGAGCGAGCCCTGCGCCCTGACGAGATCCCAGGACTTTTGGTACCTAGAGAATGACCGACCCGCTTATGAAGGACTGGATTGGAGCTTCATAGTGCGACTGGTATTTCTTTCAGATCATAATCGCAGGAGGATTTCGGTTCACGGAGAGTAAATCCTCGGCGTCGAGAACTTGCCCATCCATGTTCCCATGCCTACCTTGGGGACATGCCAAGTCTTGAAAATGCTGTTCCTCTTCAGAATCAAAACCAGTTGATGCGACGTGAAATGCGGTCGAAGAAGGTCATGCGTTACCTTCAGATCACGGAAGTCTCGCAGTGCGCGCTCAGCCTCCGACGTGAAGCGAAAGCTTGGGAACACCAAGTGAAAGCGTGTCACTCCATGGGGATTGCCGGGATCGAGTCGGCCGCAACTGCTACCAAGGCCCTGCTCGCAACCCGTGCGATGATGTGGGAGATTATCGGCATGCCCAAGCGCCCTGCGCGGCCAGTCCTCAAGGAACAAACGGCCCGCGTAATCAGGGACGCGCTGCCGGAGGAGATCCTGGTGCCAGAGGAGCCGACCTCGGGACCACCGACAGAGCCTCCGATGGACAGGCAGGTTTGCGAGCCCGGAGAGTGATTTTCTCGTTTAATAATGATTTTCTGCCCCACACTGGCCCTGTCCTTTCCGGGAGTGCTGAGCCGTTCAAGGACACGGTGGCAGTCCGGGTGTCTGATGCTGCGCGGTGCGATGGCGGTTCTTTTGACGGCGTGATGTTTTTCTGTTCGGCGAGCCGCTTCCTGTGATCCACGGCTTTCGCTGGCGACTTGAGCACAGCGGCAACGTCGGCTCGACTCAAGCTGCGGTAATTCGCTGGGCGTTCATCGGGCATGGGTT
This sequence comes from Akkermansia muciniphila, assembly GCA_945865375.1. GTDB lineage: Bacteria > Verrucomicrobiota > Verrucomicrobiia > Limisphaerales > F1-80-MAGS106 > F1-80-MAGS106. The sequence continues at coordinate 6,132 of CAMBEJ010000034.1, forward strand.
TGATTTTCAACTTTGCTGGCAAAGGGTGTGAACTCACACGGTTTGGCTTCCGCAGTAACCGCAGTAACGGCAGTAACCCCCTATACTTATTAGAAAAAAGGGGGGTATTCCCTATAGAGTATACCCCCTTACTGCGGTAGCTGCGGTGGCTGCGGAATCGTCATTTTCGCGTCACCGTGTAGAGTTTTGACTTAAAGTTGCCTCCGTCTGAAGGGTTGTCGCGTGCGAGATACTTTTCCTCGCGTGTCACATTGAAGCCTTCAACTTCGATCATGTTCTGTTCGCGAAAAAGCTTTCCCATGATCGTGCCGATTGCTTTTTTCCCCTTGGCTTCATCTGCGCCGCTCCGAAGTCCTGGGACCTCGATGTCAGCATTGCCGCACAAACCAAACAGCTCCGTGGCGGTCATAGCCTGGCCCAGCTCGCCGGTCTCGCTGATGGCCAAGACGACACTTCGAAGCCAGACCAGAGCCGGATTGCTCACACGTTCTTGCGCCTCCTGATGCCCCTCCATTATAGGCACGGTCCCGAAGATGTTCTGCGCAATCCAATCCACCGTTTGGCACCACTCACGAAAAGAATGCCGAGTTTCCCCGGTGTGCGGTTTCCCTCGCCGGTGCCACTCTCGGATCACAGCAAAGACGCAACCGAGGTAATATGCCTGGTGCGCCCGGACATGGGACAACAATTCGCCCTCTGGGTAATTGGCGAAAACGAAACCCAGCGGCTTTTTCTTATTCCGGATGATATTGCTCCGATTGGCAAAATCCCGCGTCGTGTCCACGCCATTGGATGTCAGGAACACGAAGTAGTTTTCCGGCGTCACTGTGACCGAACCACGATGCGGCACGCGACACGGAAACGTCCCCTCCGCCGTCATGAACGCCTCCAAATGCGCGCTTTCAAAGCGCCCTCGGAAATTATCGAATTGGATGAATGGTCGCCCTGCGACAAGTGCCTGATCCAAGGTTTCATCTACCGAGCCGACACCGCCCTCGCGATTTGTCACAAGGGTTAGTTGCTCGTTGTATATCGCTGCCGCGACCCTCTGCCTGTAACCCTTGCCAGCCTGTGACGCGTCCGCTTCGGCAACGTCTGCCGGTACGCGTCCCCTCAGGAACTTGCCGGACTTCAGGGCGGGCGTCATGAGACTCGCTACCGCCCTTGATCCGTCGCCCTCGCTCTGAAAATCGAACTCCGCCAACAGCCCCCGCAATGCATGGACCGCCTCCGCCAGCTCCACAATCGGCGGTGTGCTTCCTCCTGTTATCAAGAGTCGAGTCTGTTCGTCATACCCAAGCCCAGCGACGGACAGTCTGCCGTCAACCTCCCGCAGGATCGGGCAGTTTATCAGCCCTTCAACATACGGGAGCAGTAGCGCCGCCTCCTGGCTTTGCAACAGGGCATCCGCCATGTCATGCGGGCAACATGTGGGTTTCAGCACCCATTCGTGCTTCTCGGCTTTCCGCCATACAACCAACGACGCAAACTTTTCGAAGAAGGACCGGGCCGCCGACGGTCGTAGAATCTCCAGCCCCAGTAATCCATCGTCCCTTTTCACGAGGCTCACGACAGCACCTCCGCGCGCGAATAGCCGCTTGGTGGGAGCAATCAGCCTGAAAAGCTGGTTGGCGCAGTGCGTGATGGTCACGACACCGCCGGGCAGTTTCAAAATCGGAAGACCGTCCCCGCTTTGTTCACCGGGAGATTTCGCGGGTGCGGGTTCTTCGCGATCTTCGCCTTCACCATTGCCAGCAAGGTATTCAGAAGTGGAAGAATCGTCTTTATACTTTGGTGCATAGGCTTGCTTTCCGTCCGCGCCGGGTGGTATCGTTTCGGTGTCGGCATTCTCGGTTTCTTGCGGCGTTGCTTCCAGGCTCGCCGCTTTTTCTTTCAAGGGATCGTATATTTTCACGTAGGTATCAGGTTTGAAATTTCATGGGCCAATTTCGGATCAATGCGGGTGCAGTCGTTCAAGTCTTCGATGGGTGAACCGTCCGCCATGACCAAGCCGGTGAAGTCGACGGCGTCAACCGTGGCCTCTACCGTGGCAAGTTGTTCCGCCCAGCGCGCGGCGGCGGCACGTCCGGGCTTGTCGGTGTGTGGAAAGATCCAGACTCTTTTGCCACCAAAGACGGGCAGGCTTGCAGGGTGAATGTTCATCCCAGCCCCCAGCATAGCGACGGCGGCGGCGTCAGCATGGTGCCCTTGGGCGTGGATGAAGTGGTGTGCGGCGGGCAGATCCCCGGAACCTTCGACGAAGAGCACGACAGGGAATTGTTGCGACTCGCGCGCGCCAATGGGCCTCAACGCTTCCGAACCCGGCAACGTCCACGCCTTCGGGCCTTCAGGACTTCCCCAGCGTCCCCCGTCCATTCGGCGAACCTGGGCGTTCTTCCGTGCGTCGTCCGTGACAACCCACGACGGCAACCCCTTCCACGTGGTGAAATAGAGCAACCCACGCGAGGCCATGAGTTGAACGCCTTCAAGCGATACGTGGCGAAGCTTGGCGAGCAAGGGCATTGCGTGTCTGGGCGCGCCGTCCTCGCCGGGAACTGGCGACTCGAAAAATGGCCACTGCTCGCGTCGTGCCGCCTTCTCTCGTTCCTCGTTTTCAGGCTTGGGCTTTGGTGGACGTGGCGTTGCTGGTAACGAAGCTCCACCAGCAATGGCTATGAACGCACGGCAGGCTTCCTTGTGAGGCAGGCCGCTGGCAAGGGCGTAGAAGCTCACGGCGTCGCCACGACCACAACCCGCGAAGCAGTTGAACACGGTGCCGTCTGTCACGGAAAACGAATTGCTACGATCTTCGTGAAAAGGACAGCGGCAGGATTTGGACGGCTCACCTTCGAATCCGAAATGCCTCCAAAGGTCGTGAATGGTGAGGCGTTGTTTGGCTTCGGCGAGGTTCATCGTCCGATCCTTTCTTGAACGGACTTAACCAACGTGGGGGCAACAAAGTGGTGCGCTATTTAGCCGCTCGATGGCATCGACAAGGATTTCGTGGGAGGCCAGGCATCCGGGGCACTCGGGTTTCGCTGGTATGGCGTGATGACTGGTTTTTGCGGGGCAGGCCGGGGTACTCATTTTGCGCCTTTCACTTTGCTGTTTTAAGAGCGAAGTTCCGAAGTGCATCGTCCACGGCTACAGGTGAAAACCGGGTGAGCCTACCAATGCGAATCTGTGGAATCCGGCCAGCAGCAGTCCACGACTGGACGGTTCGAGGCGCCACACGAAGGCGGAGGGCGAGTTGGCCTATAGTTTCGTAGGCCAAGCCAACGGCGGGGGTTTGAATTTGCGGCAAACCGGATTTGGTATCAGTGACGCAAGCGGCGGTGGATGATTTTTTCTTCTTCATCATCCAAAGGTAATGAAAACCCACTCGCGCGAAGTTGCAGGCGAAAGTGTTGTTTGGTTAACGGGCGTCCGTGCTTTGCTTCGCCCAAAGTGAAGAGTTGCGCGTTTTGTTTGCGGAAAGCTCGGGGTCGAAGTCGTTTTGCTTGCGGTTGATCGGGAAACTCCTCCCTTTGTGCGGGAAGTTGAGCGTCTTTGGCCGGTGCAAGCGTTTATTTGCGTCTTAAGCCCATTCAGCCATGAAATTTGTGTTCAGGGAGGCCCCCGCCGCCGCGCTTTCGTCGCTTTGTGTTGGCTTTGCGGACTTTGTAACCCTTTTTGCCAAGGACACTCCGCACCTTGCTAAGTCCCTCAATTTTGAAATCCCGCATCCGGTTGGCCCAACCTTGCCAGATGCATTCATCTGGAAACTCCTGAGGTAAATCCTCCTCTTGTGAGTCGATGAATTCCTTGATCTTCTCCTCTCTGGTTTTCAGACCGCGAAAAACATGTTTCCCTATAACCTTCAGAAACTCTTCCTTGGTTGCCGGGAACTTTGCAGGCATGGGAACCTTAGTTATCCACTCGTTCCACTCGTCTGGAGCAATCTTGTCGATTCCATCCTCTCGTCTGTTCTTAGCAACCCGTCCGGAGTCCTCAGTCAATGCGCTCCCCGCCAACCTAAAGAGATCCAAAGCACCACGAATCGCGGCGTCTTGATTGAGCGCGGCGAATCGCGGTTGTGAAGCCAGCATGGCCAACCCCATCGGCGTCAAATCCGTTTCACTTGGTTCATTTGATTGAAGCATGGAGTTGTGAAAGTTGAATGACATCTTCGTGCTGTGTCGGCATGATCGAGAACCACTCCTTGCCTTCTGCTTCGGTCGCCAAGGCTCGGTAGTTCGAAAAAATGATGGCGGGCGAGTTTCCGGCGTCCAGCGCCACCGCTGGCACGTCCTTTTGGGTGGCGGTTTTGTAAGTGATAAAACTGTGGCGTAATCCGTTCCTCACCCACTTCACGCCCGCACGCTTGGCGGCCCTGCCCCATCGGGCACCTAAAGTATTCCCTTGGAGGTCCCCAGCACACGGATTCACCGGGCCGAATGGTCGGCTGTGGGATGTCAGCCAAGCAGCCAGATTGTCAGAGATCGGGACAAGCCTCCGGGTTGCGGTTTTGGAATTGGCAGCGTTCACAACGATGTTTCGCTGCAAGAGTCGAACGTCAGACCAGTCCAGGCGGGCAACCTCGGCGACCCGCAACCCAGCGAACGCGGCAATTGCCAAGCTGGGAACAATATCCGAACCAGCGGCAGCCAGGATCAAGGCAACCTCGCTTGGCGTGTAGGTGCCAATGGAGCCATGAGCCTTCCTGGGGGGCTCGATGTCTGAAACTTCCAACGCCGTCTCGGTGGCGATGTACTTTCGGCGGCGGGCAAAATTGAACAGCGAGGCGATGGCGCGGAGCGAGTTCTCACGGCTTCGAGGGGCAGCCGGTTGCCCGTTCTTGCCGTGAGTGAGTGCCGTGACGTAATCGGCGATCTGCATGGCCGTGACGTCCCGGATCAAGGTTGAGAAGGCTCGGCCAAAGCGTCCCAAGCGGATTTCAAGGTCGCGCAGATGAACCGAGGAACATCCGTTGGCCCTCCGGTCGGCGATGAATTCCACAACCACTTCCACGACCGTCTTTCGAGGCGCATTAGCCGGGTGGCGCCTGGCAAAGTCCGCCACAGCTTCTTCCAGCTTCGTCCCAGACGGCAGGCCCGTCAGCGCGCGCGCCAGCAGCGTTGTGCCGTGGGACAGGGAAAGACCGAAAGGTTGAAGCGTCCGCCTGGCCTCCAGGAGCTCGTGGACGTCCCCGTTGCTCAACTCCATGGCGTCCACTTGGCCGTTGGACAGGCGCGTGGCGATCTTCTCCGCCTCCTGTTTGGCGGCTTCGGGGTCGGCGATGTTGAGGACCTTCCGTTGCCCTGAGAACTCGCGCCAAACGACCGAGTGCCGGTCATAGAGCTTTCCCCCGGCACGGGTGGGATTGGTGTAGATTTTGACGGTGATCGAGCCTCTACGGACTTCGATGGGTTTCAGGCTTCGGGCCTTGCGGAGCTTGGAAGTTTGCGTCTTCATGCGCAAAAACTGTATCCAAACTGTATCCAAACATCAAATAATTTCTGTAAGTAGTTGATATAGTGGTGCCGGTGGTGGGACTCGAACCCACACGATCTGTTAAGATCCCAGGATTTTAAGTCCTGTGCGTCTGCCATTTCGCCACACCGGCAACCGTTGATTACGAATTCCTGACAACCTGCTCTCTCAGTGTTGAGTAAAGTTGCGACACTTTTTGCGACACCTCAACCGCATGAAACGGCAAGAAACCGGATGTGATCCTCAATCCGGGTCGCTGGTAGCTCAATCTCACGGGCGGCATTCTTATCAGAAGGTCGTGGAGGGGCGCAAGCAACCAATCCTGGGCAGATTGGTCATCGTTCTTGCAAGAGTTTCACGGCCGACGTATCGTTGTCACAATTCCTGAACAGTATCACCTCCGATGCAGGCAGATCACTCAAAGCAAACGTGCCGATCGGGAAAGCGCCGCGAGCGTGTTTCCACTCCTATCGCCTTCACGTTGATCGAGCTTCTCGTGGTGATCTCGATCATCGCGGTGCTTGCTTCGATGCTCCTGCCCTCGTTGAGCAAAGCCAAAGGGAAAGCTCAGGCCATTTATTGCCTCAACCATGTCAAGCAGCTGGGAGTGGCGACTCACCTTTACTCAGGTGACAACGATGAGTGGTTCCCTCCCATCCAGGCCAGGATCGCTGATGGTGAAACCTCGTGGCGCCCTTATCTCTACAGCTACGTCAGCCAGAATCCCCAAGTTTATGATTGCCCGGTCGAGAAGGAAGAGGTCTACGCATTGGCCCGTCGCGCTGGGCAGAAGACAGGGCCCGGGAGCAAATGGCTTCTCGGTCAACAAACCGACGCTGAGATTGATATCCCAAGCGGCCTCGGAGCGGTCAATGTGCACTGGGAATCGGGAGGTGCTCCCCCACCCTTTGGTCGCCCGCAAGGATACGAGAACAACCTGTGCCGGTGGCCCCGAGTCGAAACTGCGTCGCGATTGCTGCTCTTTGGCGACGGCCACAGTGATGTCAATAGCGTGTGGCCGCGTGACCGGTGGTGGATCTGGAAGGAACTCGGATCGGCCAATGCGCCCGGTTTTAACCGGCTGGCCCAAGGTGATAAGGGTTCCGTGCGTCATAATCGAAGATCTAACTACGTCTTTGCCGACGGCCACGGGGAAACACTCGATCCAGGGCGCATTCCCTGTAACACCACTGAGTGCTGGTGGTCTGCGAAAGCTGACCCTCATTGAGCCCGTCAGGAGCCGTAACAAATAAGATTTACAACATCCCTCAGAACTTTTGATCGTGACCGAGATGCGAACGAAGTGCTTATCCCCTGTGATCTGTAAAGAAAGAGCAACGACGGCCATGACTAAAATGGCAAGCGCAGTTTCAACAGTTATTTATTGCCGGCTCCTCAGTGGAAACAAGTCATGAACTGGACAAGGCGCAACGTGGGTCTTCTGGTCACCGCATTCGGAATGTTTTGTTTCGCGGGGGTGTTGTTAAGGTCGTTTTGGCGCAACGATTCCGGGGTGTCAGAGCAGGCGTTTTTTTATGACCTCAGTGAAAAGAAACTTTTTGTTGCCGATCGCGGCCAGATTCCACCCATCCGCGGCCTCAATAACACGACCGAGGATGGGGTCCGCGCCGTGGTCATTTCGACGAACGGACAGCCCAAAGACAAGGCGACTTGGCAGATCGCATACCTGGAGATGTACTCGCCCGAGCTCAAGAAGGAATTGACTGCCGCGAAGGCCGCCGGGATCGCCTCCAGTGTGAGCCGCGGCGCAGCCCAGGCACTTCGGTTCGTCAAGCGGGTTGGTGATGCCCAATGGGTTTCGTTGACCTCCAACGAAGGCGAGCAGCTCGTCACCGAATGGGTTGCTTTGGGAACCGGCGGCACTCAAGCCGTGGTTTGCTCCCCTTGACCGCTTTTGCCTCACTCACCCTAGCTATTGAAAACTATGAAAAGAAATAGACAACCCCACCCAACACTCTGGCTTCGGACCCTGCCGAGCGCGTTGTTCATCCTCGCCGCCCTGGGCTCCGACTCTCTCGCCCAAACCGCCTCCGTTGTCTCAAACCACGACTCCTATCACCCGGGAGAGCCCATCACGGTGTCGTTTTCCGGGGGGCCCGGGGCCAAGAAGGATTGGATCGGCGTTTACCCGGAAGGAGTTGTCCCAGGCACACAGGGCGCCACCCTCTGGAATTACGTGGACAACACTCGCGCGGGCAACACCGGTTTTAGCGAAGGCCTCGTCACGTTTCCCCCCGGGTTGAACTTCGCTGGGACGTGGTTTGCCTACCTGCTGGCGAATGATGGCTACACCAAGTTGGCGGAAACTTCTTTCTCCGTCGTGGACCCGGGCGCTCCGCTTGTCCACTCGAAGAAACGTGTCTATAAACCCGGTGAGACCCTCTCGATCACTTTCGCAAACGGGCCCGCGAACTCCAAGGATTGGGTTGGCATCTATCCCGATGGCGTGGTTCCGGGAAGCCAGGCTTCGACCCTCTGGTTTTACGTGGACGGGACCGGCAGTGGCGCGGCAGGCAAGGCCGAGGGGACCATCCTTTTCAACGCGGGCCTCGACAAGGTTGGCAACTACGTGGCCTTCCTGCTGGAAAACGATGGCTACACCGTGCTCGCTCGTGAAACCTTCAAGGTGCAAGTCAATGCCAGTGACGCCCCGAGAATCCTGTCTATCGAACCCGCAAACGAATCCAGCAACGCTCCGCCCGCCCCGCTCTTTTCCGCAACGGTCTTCAATGCCAGCGTCAAGGTTGTCGCTTCGTCCCTGTCCCTCTCCTTGGATGGTGTCAAGATCCCACACCTGCTCCGGGATCTGGTGGACAAACTGCTGGTGACCTATGCGGGTGACCAAGCGCTGCCTTCGAATTCCAAACACGTTTTTTCGCTCGTTTTTGCGGATACGGCCGGAGCCCGATATACCAACGCCGTCAGTTTCACAATAGGAACCTACAACGAGATCAAACTGCCGAGCCCGTTGTTCATGCAGAATTTCGACTCGACTCCCGAGGGAAAACTTCCGCCAGGTTGGACCGAAAAAAGTTATTCAGAAGTGCAAAATGAGGATGTCGATTTTAACAATTTGGATTCAGGTGCCTTCAAGACATGGACAACAGTTGATGTTTCCCGATTCCGCAGCACATTTGTCACCTACAGCAACCCGGAAACCGCAGCCGCCGAGGCTGCCGATTACCAACGCGTGCTGCGCTCCGCTGGTTTGTCCGTCGTCAACGGATCGGTGATCCGAGAACTGGCTCAAGGACGGATGATCTTCGGTAATTCTGGATACCGTCGCGGACGCAGCCAGGTGATGTTCCTCACCACTCCCGACTTCGATCTCAGTGGCAAAAGCCACATCTTCCTCAGCTATCATAGTCTTTGGGAACAAAACCAGGACAGCATCGCCGCCGTGGAGTATTCCATCGATGCGGGGCAGAATTGGTTGCCTGTCGTGTATCATCTTGATCCGGTTGACGTAAAAACCAACGAGGTGGGCCAGGTCGACATCGAAACCACTTTCACTACCGAATATGGAGATGTGGCGCGTTATACGGATGAACAGGGCAACGAGGTGGGCGGCAGTTATGGGGCATTCTTGAGCGCAAAACTCAGCTTGATCCTGCCGGAGCATGTTCAAGCGCGAATTAACGATAGCCCCTCCGATGGCAAACGCGTGGAGTTGTTCCGACTCAGCCAAGCTGATGGCCAAAAGTCAGTGCGTGTGCGCTTCGCCCACGCCGGCACGGACAGTTGGTATTGGGGACTTGACGACGTCGGGGTTTACAGCATCAACCCGGCGCCGATCTCACCCCCTCGGTTGGCAATTCTGAAAACCCCATCGGGTTTGAAGATTTCGTCCTCTGGTGTCGTCGCGGGCACTTTACTGGAGAGCACGGACTCGCTTTCGAACCCCTCGTGGACTCCGCTCCCCGCCCTCTCGCCGGGAATTGCCGAAGTTCAAATCTTAGAGAATCAGATCACAGGAGCGGCCCGCTACTACCGATTGCGCAACCCCTGATCTGACCCCGGCGCGACGAGCGACGCGAGTCCCTGTTTCAACCCCGTGAACAGTGGTTGAACTCACACAGAAAAATGGTACCGCAAGAAATTGCGGAAATCTGAGGTCACCTTTCTCCTTTTCGCACCCGCTTCCGTTCCCTAGCCCCACTTTCTACACTGGGGCATTTTTTTTCTGGCGACCCGAGGATTTCCTGGGATTTCTCGAAATTTATCGGCAAAGGTCTTCACTACATTTTTTGAGCTCCGACGTCAGTTGATCATCGTTTGTTCTGCGCTCAGACGGGGGGGTGGTTGATCGGGCAGCTTCATTTTGAGCCGTGCCAGCAGCAAATCCACGTGCACGCACTTGGGGTCACATCTCACAATTAAACAATGGACACATGACGAGGGTGGGATAAAGCTGACGGTTATGGCCCGACCGTCGCGGATCGAGAAAGTGGGCGACCGGTATCACGTCACTGCCCGCGGCAACGAGCGCAAAGCCATCTTCCGTGACGACGCGGGTCGGCGGCATTTCCCGGAGATCATGGCTGAAATGGTCCGGCGCTTTCGCTTGCTCCTGCACTGTTTTGTGCTCATGGACAACTGGGAGGCGATCCAGGATCAAGTCGTGTTGGGCGGGGCGGAGTTTTTCGCGGGCTTGAGGAAGCAGATTCGCGGGGAAGCCCAGGAGCAGGGGGGGACCGCGGCGGTTGATTGAAGTGCGTCCGGGCTTGGAGGTGGTCATAGCGGCAGTCGAACGGGTGAAAGGGGAGAAGTGGGATGAATTTCGTGATCGGCACGGAGATCGCGGTCGGGACCTAGTGCTGTATTTGGGACGCCGTCTGTGTGGTCTGAAGCTGAAGGAACTGGCGGCGGCGGTAGGGTTGCCGAACTACAGCGTAGTGGCGACGAACACCAAACGCTATAAACAGCGGTTGCAAAGCGACCGCACCGAGCAAGCTCAAATGAAAGCGGTGGCTCACTTGTTTAATTGTGAGATGTGACCCCATGACCTCCTACGCCCAAATCACCGCCAACCTCCACCAATCCCGCACCCTCGCGACCCTGCGCGACACGACGCTGCCGAAGCTGCTGAGCGGGGAGTTGAGCGTGGCGGGCGAAACCGTGGAACGAACCAAAAATCCGTCGAATCACACAAAATTGGCAAAACAGTGAATCTATACTTGCACTAAATAACGTTTATTGGCTGAATATGCCCATGGTTGTCTCCAAATCTGAATTGTTCGCCGTGCTGCGCCAGTATAATCCATGGTGGTCGGGCGGGCGTTTCCCCGACCTGCCGACGTGGCGGCGGGCGGCATTTCGGGAGATTTCGGCCTGGGCGGAGAACCCGCCCGCCGGTCGGGCACTGCTGCTGAGCGGGGCGCGGCAGGTGGGGAAGACGACGCTTTATCTCCAGGCGATTGATGAACTGCTGAATCGCGGGGTCGCGCCCACGAACATCCTTTACGCGACGTTTGACCATCCGCTACTGAAGCTCATCGGGCTGGATGCGCTGCTGAAACTATGGCGCGAATTTGAGCCGGTGCGCGAGGGGCCGGAGTATTTGTTCCTCGATGAAATCCAGGTGGCGAAGGACTGGCAGACGTGGCTGAAGCATCAGGTGGATTTTGAGAAACGCCGTCGCATCGCGGTTACGGGCTCGTCGACACCGCTCGTGGCGGAAGGCCAGGAGTCGGGTGTGGGCCGATGGCAGACAATCCGGCTGGCGACACTGTCGTTCTTTGAATACCTGCAAATCCGCAAGCTCTCGGTGCCGCCGCTGCCGGCGGTGGGTTCGTTGCTGGAGCTGTTTACGTGGGAGCCGGCACAGTTCGCGCGCTGGGGCGAGGAGGGGCGTCCGCTGGTCGGGCTGTTTCACGAGTATCTGCTGCGCGGTGGATTTCCGCAGAGCGCCATCGTGGAGAGCATTCATCTGGCGCAAAAACTCCTGCGGGAAGACATCGTGGACAAGGTGCTGAAGCGCGACATGACCGCTCTCTTCGGCGTGCGGCGGGTGTTGGAACTGGAGCAGGTGTTTCTCTATCTCTGCCTGCACGACGGCGGGCTGCTGAATCTGCCGGAGCTGTGCTCGAGCCTGCAACTGAAGCGGCCCACGGTGGGGAGCTTCATCGAACTGCTGGAGAGCACGCATCTCATTCACCGGCTGCTGCCTTTCGGCTACGGGAAGCAGGTGCTCCGTGCGCGGGCCAAGATTTACCTCGCCGACGCGGCGATCGCACCGAGCGTGCTGCTCAAGGGGAAGGCGCTGCTGGAAGACCCGGATGCGCTGGGCCGCGCAGTGGAGACGGCGTTTTTCAAGCACGTGTTCACGCGCTACTACGCGCGCAGCGTCGGCTTTTCCTACTGGCGCGGAAAACAGGACCGAGAGGTGGACATCATTGCGGATCTCGATGGACGGCTAGTGCCGTTCGAGGTGAAGTATCGGGCACCGCAACACACGGGCGTTGGCGATTTGAAAGGGATGGTTGGTTTTTGTGCCGAACACAAAATCGAAACCGGCTACGTCATCACGCGCGAGATGACGGACTTTCAGGTGATGGAAATTGACCGTGAAGGGGCGAAGGCGCGGCTGCTGAAAATCCCCGCGCCGCTCGCGTGCTATTGGCTCGGGCGCTCGGAGTTGGAGTCGGCAAATCGAAGCGAGCCATGAGCCTCACCGAATCCATCGTCGAAGACGCCGCCCTCGAATGGTTCGGGGAGGGACACCAGGGATCGCGCTGTTCGGACTCCCCTTGAGGCGGGCGTTCGAAGGGTTCAGGGCCAAATTCATCGGCGATCTTTTTGAAGAAGTCCGGAGGGAAGCGATCATCGGAAGCGACAGAATTGCTCCCGGTTTGCACCTCAACCAAGGCCAGGGCATCGCGCACCAACCGTTCCAGGGAACTCGCGGCTCTCGGATCCAACGTCTTCAGTTTGGCATCCAGTTCGCGGGCAATCGCAGTCACCCCAACAAAATAGGCTGCCGACCTCGCGTACGCAACATCGTAGTTGCTGGAAGCACCGGACAGCGCGGCAGCCGAAACCGATTCAAGCCGGTGGATCACCTGCCAATCGACACTTTGCCAGCGCGCCGGAGTTTCAGGCGTGAACCACAGCCTTTTTAGTGTGTGCCACTTTTTGTGCCACTCCTGCCCTTTGGATCAACTCCCTCAGCGTGAAGGAGAAAACCGAAGTAATGCTGTGTTTACAAGGGATTCATCACATTTTTGAATGGTTTTGAAATGCCTTGAAAGCCTGAAAGAGGCAATTTTAAGTCCTGTGCGTCTGCCATTTCGCCACACCGGCAACCTTGATGACGAACAAGTTAGAGTCACCCAACCGAATGACAAGGGACATTATGCCACGGCTTGTGCAGCAAACCGCGTGGCAAGCCCATATCATCACTATCGGAGAACATCGATCATCGTCAGCGGACAACGCCCTCGGCAGGCATTCGTACCAGAAGGACCCGAACTGGCGCAAGCAACCAATTCGCGTCGTCTTCGAGCGCAACGGCAAGTTCAGACCTCCTGACATAGCACGATTTCTCGTTGCGTTGGTGGAACGGTTCCTGGCCGGATTTCCCGCGTGAGGCTGGGAAAGGAAAGTCCTATCAAACGCGGTGCGAAACATCTCCGCTCGGACGGCGTGTTCGCGCACTTGCGGATCGTCCGTCCGACATGACACTCCCACGTTTGGCGATGATTCGCCCGTCCCAATCAATTAAATCCTGGCCCGCCAAGGCGAACCAGGGATCTTTGCACCGCTTAAGCACGGCTTGGTTAATGCCTTCATCCTTGAGCGGGGGATGGATCATGGCCAGCCGTCTGAGAGCCTCCGCGAAAGGCTGGTCGGCGAGGTGTTTCGCGGCCAAGAGCGGGTCAATCCCATTGCCGAGCGAATAAATGATGGTCTGCAACTCGCCCATGCCCTGCCGCTGGTAGTCATCCATCAACTTCTTGAGCGCTTCTATTCGCGGCGATTTGGGCGACGATTCGCGGTAAGCCTTGATTGCTTTGGCGACCCAATGGGCTTTGCCGCGAGATGTGGGATTCTCGTTTGCGTCACGGAGATAACTTTCGGCCCGCTGTTTCTCGGTCGAGGCCGCCTGCTCGTTCAGGCCGGACTTTTTCTGCCAATTCGCCATCAGCCGCTGAAAGTGACGAAGCTGGCTCCATTGCTTTTCGGTTTCAGCTCTGGTCGTACACTGGCCGGCGATTTGGATGAGCCAGGCGACCTCTCCCTCAAAGTCGTTTTGGTAGCTGGCTCAAGGCGCGTGCGGCGGACGCCGCTTCCGTTTGACTGGCCTGCTCCAGTTCCTTGGCTTTGTCGCGGAATGCTTCCTGGTAAATACCGCACTCTTTCCGCGAACAACCAGCGATAAGCGCTGGCCAGCCAAGGGCATCAAACGCTGCCTTCGTGAGCCCGTCATAAGGGTTGGCTTTAGGAGCACTCATGTAGCAATGGCGGAGACGCCGAGCAAATCACAGCGGACGATTGTGCCTTCCGGCATTTCGGTGCGGCGGGATGCGGTCCAAAGGCGGATGGCTTCTTCAGCGCGGGCTTCGGCTTCCAATGGCAGGGCGGCGAGGGCAGGTGCGCCGGAATAGTGGCCGGTGTCCAGCCGCTCGGCGTCGAACCCGCCTTCGTCCACGGAGCATTGGCCGTTGATGGAAACCCGGACAACCGTGGCCGATGAACCTTGATCCGCTCGATCCCAGGTGACGCGGTATCGCGCCTCGACCGAGCCGGCTTTAGCTCCGTTGGCAGGAAAACAGGTGGTGTCGCCGCTGAACGGCGCATTTTGCAAATAGGCGATCAAGGCGTCCACGAGTGGATGCCCAACGCCCAGCAACTCACATTTCTTCTTCCGCATCGCGAGTTCACGGTCGAAGGCGACGTTTTCATATTTCGGCGCGACCTGCGGAAATGCCTTGAGACATTCGGGTGTGAGAATCTGCCAGAACTCGCCCATGGGCAGCATCGTGCCGCCAAGTCGGATGACCGCCTCGCGACACCATGAGCCCAATTGCCGCAGCGAGAAGCGGCCGGCAATGCGTCGGTAGTGTTCCAGGTTGAAATAGGTGAGGTCTTGCGAAAGCTCCATCAAGGCCGTGCGGGCGTGCTGCGCCTGTTCCATCATCTCCTCCATTTGACGGGCGGTCCGCTGGTAATCCTTTTCCACCAGGGCCTGCTTGAAAAGCTGTTGGTAGTTCGGGTTCGAACCGAGGAAACCGAGGATGTCGAGACGGAAATCTTCGAGCGGCTCGCCGGTTTCCCGATCCACCTTCCCGATGGCGCGGGCCACGGCTTGGAGCTTTTCGGTCAGCAGGCCGTAGATCCGCTCTTCGACCGTGTCTTTGGCGACGAGGTTGTAAACCTGGGCGACATCTTTCTGACCGAAGCGATGAATGCGGCCGATGCGCTGCTCAACCGCCATCGGATTCCACGGCAGGTCGTAATTGAACAACACGCCGGCGCATTGGAGATTGATGCCTTCACCGCCCGCCGATGTGGACAAGAGGAATTTCGCACCGTTCTCATCCCAGAACCGCTCGGCAGCTTCAATCTTGTCCTCAAGCGGCCCGCCCTTGATCGCGGCGATTTTGTCTGCGCCATAAATTTTCGCCAACTCGATGCGGAGGAACTCCAGCGTCTCGCGATACTGGGTGAAGATGATGAACCGTTCGCCTTCGTTCATTTGGCGCAAATGCGCAACGACGGCGAGCAAGCGGTCAAATTTGCGGTCTGTGCCTTCCGGCACAAGCCCGACGAGTTCACGGACACGGACAGATTCGTCAGGGATTTCCGCGTCCCCATAGACGCCTTCATCACCTTCCTCATCGGCGTCGAGCGACCAATCAGTGTTTTCCTCCAAATCAGCGAGTTTGCGGACAACGCGCTGGCGGATTTGGGCGATGTAGGCGTCAGAATCTGCGTCATTGATGACTGTGCCGCTGGTGAGCAGGATTTCACGCGCAAGGACGCGCATCTCGTCTTGCAGCCGGACATATTGCGTTGCGAGTTCAGCATCGAAATTGGTCCGACGCTTTCGCTCAACCTCGATTTGTTCGCGCACGAGCAGCACCAGCAACCGGCGACGAAGGGCCTGTTTGATCGCGCGAGGACTGGACGACATCATTTTCTGAAATGCCGTCATGACAAACCCAATCGCGCGTTGGGCGCTGGTGGTGCGGCCAGTTCGGAAAACCCCGGCGGCTTCGTAGCCGGTGCGCAGATAGTCGGTCAGTTGTTCGTAAAACCGCTGTTCGCGCAAGGCGGGTTCAAAAGTTTCGGTGTGAACTTGACGGCGGACGAAGATCGCCTTGCCATTGGCGTCAACGACCTCGCGCTTGGTGCGGCGGGTCATCACGCGGTTGAGCAAACTGCGATGAGAAATCATCGCCTCCGGCGAATCGAACAGGTGGTTGTCGAGCAGATTGATGAGGGACCAGAACTGGAAGTTGTCGCCCTGGTGTGGCGTGGCCGAGAGGAAAAGCAGGTCGCGCGTGTGACCTTGAAGCCCCTCCATGAGCCGGTAGTTCATCGTCACTTGCTGCTTCTTTCCGTAGCGGATGCGGCTGACGTGGTGGGCCTCATCCACAATGACGAGATCAAAGCGCGGAGCGTTCAGCAACCGCTCCATACGGAGAGGCCGCTTCACGGTGTCAATCGAGGCGATGACGCGCTGGTGATTTTCCCAACTCGCCGGAGCGAAGTCCTGAAAATCAATGCCGAGGATTTCAAATTCCATGCGGAAGCAGCCGCGTAGTTCGTTCTGCCAGTTCTTAACCAGGCCCGCCGCGCAAAGGATGAGCACGCGATGCGCTTCGCCCCGCGCGACGAGTTCGCGGATGATCATGCCGGTCTCGATGGTTTTACCCAAACCGACTTCATCGGCAATCAAGAGGCGGCGGCGGGTCATTTTGATTACGTCATGGGTGAGCAAAATCTGGTGCGGCAAGAGTTGCGTGCGCGAGTTGGTCAACTCGCCGCCGGTATTTCCCAGCGCGAACTGCCAGGCAAGCTGGCGAAGCAGGAAGTCTTTCGGATTGTCAAAATGGCCGGCCCGAAGCTTCTGCCAGGGAGACTCGGCCCGCTCCAGGCGCTGGACGGGGAGTGTTTCCAGCCGACGTCCGGCTGGGCTTTCGAACACGACATCCGCCACATACACGCCGCCGGTTTGAGAGAGGCGAAGCACTTCGCCGATACCGAGTTCGTAACGGCCCGAAACCCGAACGCGATCGTTGGCGGTTACTTTGTCAGAAGGCTGAGTCATGAAAGATTCTCTCCAAAATGGTAAGTGGCGTGGCCGGATTCGCTGCCGATAAGGGGGTTTGAGCCGAACAGTCGCCACAATGGAATGCGTTTACCGGCATAGCGGGCGAACAAATGATTGCCGGCTGCGAGCCAAAGCTCATGGCGGATGGGGACGTGAATCGTGCCCATGTTGCTGACTTCATTTGACACCGCCCGAAGCCGCCGCCGCATCTCCTGAAGGAACGGCCAATCGCCACTGTCATTTACACCCTCAAGTTGTTCCATCTGCGCGAGCAATTCATCGAGGCCAAAGAGGCAAACACCTTGCGAGCGGCGGTTATATGGAAAGGGGTCTTGCTCGAACTGGCGAACGAGATCAATCAGACCAAACCGGATGGGATTCAACTGGACCTTGCCGGGTTGGTTGCCAGACCAAACACACGCTTCTTCGCGCAATACAAGGTAGCCGGCCATAAGATTATTTCGCCTCCTTCGCCGCTGCCTGCGCGAACAAATCGTCGTAGAACGGCAATAGTTTGTCGCACGCCTTGGCCCAGCGGTCGGGGTCGCGCTGTTTCAAGTATTGGAGCGCTGCGCGAATTTGCTCGCGCTGACCGCGAAAACGTTCGACCAGGTGGTCAAGTCTTTCGCCCTGTTCGGCGTTGCCGGCCAGCAGATGAATCACGTCCACAAGTTCCGGGCCGACCACGATGGGCGCGTTGTCGGTGGAAGTAAGGAGCGTGAGTTGTTCGGCGTTTGATTCCGCGCCACGTAAGGTCAGGCGCAAGGCGTCGAGGCGTTCCAACGGGGTAAGCACTTCATACGTGCGACCGCCTTTCACGCGGCCCTTGCGGAGCAGCGGCGGCTTGTGGCCGGTGAGGTCGCTCACTTCAAAGATACCACGCGTCAGTTTGCTGATGCTGTCCACCGAAACTTCACGCTTGTCGCACAATGCCATCAACCAGACCTGGCTGAAGGCGTCCACGCTCTCCAATTCACTCGGCAGCGGCGACTCACGGCTGACGATTTGCTCGACCATCATGCGGATGTCCTGCAAGGCAGATTTGAGCGGGAACGGTTCGCCGTTCCAATCCACCACGGCGCCGTAGTGGCGGGAATAGACTTCAAGGCATTTGCCGATGAGCACCATGCGGACATCGGGCGGCGGCAGAGGTTGATTTCCATACCTACCCGATTCTATGCGGGCGACCTCTTCTTTGGCCCGTTGGCGAACCAACTGACGTAAGCCCGCCCAACTGCGTTTGGTGCGCGTGTCTTCCGGGCGACGTTTTCGACAAACGTGGACGAGGTCGTAAGCAATAGCTTCGTTGTCTTGAAGGTGGAGCGAGGCCTCGCGTTCGCTGTGGACGGGATAAATTGCTTCAATTATGAGGTTGGCGTTACACACCGAATTCAGGACGCTCTCCCAGGAGCTTCCTTCGGCATGATGAAAGGTGAAAATTACGAGGCCGTCCTCGGCGACTTTCTCTCCGGACTTTTTCAGAACCGCAGTGAGCCCATCCTCGAAGTCTTGCATGCTGAGGCCGCGCGACTTGTTTTCCACGATCTCTTGCGTCTTGGGACAGTATTCCGGTGAGAATTGAACATCTTCCACTTTCAAGACGAGGCGAAGCCAGACGTAAAAGAAGTCCGCCAATTCAGAGTAGTTGACGTTGTCTGCGTACGGTGGATCTGTGATGACGAGGTCTGCTCCAGCGGCTTTGTCAATTTCGACGCGTGAATCCCCGCTTATCAGCATCGCCTCGCCGTCGAAAGGAACGGGGTCAAGGCCTTCGCATTTGCAGTGCTTCCCGTTACCATCGAAAGCCCCCTCAAAAGGACGCTTTGCATAAGCAATACCCAGGCGCAAGGCCCGCATCCGACTGAGAAAAGTATTGTTCCCCGAAACAGTGCCCCATACATTCTGCTCGCAAAGCGTGGCTTTCGGCTGAAAATCGTGGCGCGCAAATACGCCTGCCGGTGCGGTTCCGCCCGGCGTCCGACGAGACGGAATATTCCGAGTGAAAAGGTTATTTGCCTCAAGTGTGTTTGAAAATGCGCAGAGCAGTAAATCGCGTGACTTAACGTTTTCCTCTTCGGAAATGAATTCCAGGAGGGTGCTCAACGCAAGCAACTGCCTTGGGTTGAACATTTGATGCCAAAAGTGGTAGTGATGTGCGAGCAGCCCTGACTTTGTCTTCTCGCCCGATGGAATCTCGCTCTTCGGGTAGAGCAACTCCTGGTGATTTTTTTGCCACATTGTTTCTGCTTGCTGATAAACCGCATGGTCAGCAGGGATGTGGCGTGAATAGAACTTGCCGCTTTGTTTCCAGACAAGGTTATGCGTGGGTTGAACGAACGGGCCGGAGTAGACCAAGTCGAGTTGTTCAGTTTCTTCTTCAGCCTCCTCCGATGCACCGTTACCGCCAAACAAATCCTCGTGTTGTCCATCGCGTTTGTCAGGGTCGTTACGTGGGTCGCACCCCGGCGAGTAGGCTTGCACTGCGTAGGCGTGCATGGGCAAAAGTTGGTCTTCCGGCAACGAGCGGATGGATTCAATGATGGCGTCGTTGTTGCCGCAGTGCGGGCAGACGAAGCGGCCTTTCTCGGTGACGTGAGCCTTGTGCGGATCGAAGGTGAATCCCGCCGGACTGGTCACGCGCGCGTCTGGCGCGATTTCTCCACGCCACTGGAACACGTCCTCCGTTTGCGGACAGAGCAGCACCGTCAACGGCACTTTCTTGCGCTTCTTCTTCTTCGTGGTCAGGCGTGGGCGAACGATTTCGTTGCATTGCGGACAGCAAACGTGCCCAGCGTCCAACGTGCCCGTCTTGACCTGATGCTGGCGGAGAACGTGAATCCATTCGGGCGAGGATTCCGTGAATTTACCATTCTTGTTCCAAATCGTTTTGCCCTGGCAGACGTAGATGCCGCCGTCTTCGTGCGCGTAAGTCCAGCGCGAATTGCTGCGGCCCACGCCGCCGGAATAGGCGTTGCCGTGGAACATGACGCGCGGGTCAGCAATGAGGGCCGCCGGCTCGACCTCCCAATCAAAGTCCGCGTCGCACTTGGGGCATTTGCAGTCCGGATAATAGCGAATGCTCGGACTCTTGGCCGCGATGATATAATCGGAGAAGAGCGGCACTTGTTTGCGGCAAGTGGAGTTGGTGCAAACGGCGGACTTGACCCAAAAGGTGTAAATGACATCCGAGTTAGGCAGACCGCAAATCTCTTCTGCCGTCCAGGGCGGCGCAGTTTTATAGAGGTCGAGTAAGGTTTGACGCAACGGTTTGCCCGACCACGGCACGAGTCGTTTGGCGAGTCGTTCAAATGCTGCGTCGAGCTCCTTCAAATCCACTGGCTCGACTTCAGTCTTCACGATAAACTAGGCGACCGGGTTCAGATCAATGCCGATCACCTTGCAACCAAGCCTCAGCGCCTCGACAACCGTCGTGCCGCCGCCCATGAACGGGTCGAGAATGACTTTGCCTCTGGTGTCCGGGTCGTTGGAGTGGTCCTTGTAGAACTCCTCCATGATGTTCGTGCCCGCCCGTTTGAGCGCACCCAACAGGATGGCCCGGAAGATGCAAGAAGCGCGCCGCGCAAACCATTTGTGCATCTGGTAAATGGGCTTGAAGCCATTGCGCTCAGGCACAACCAGCCGGTTGATCTCGACGATTGGAAAGTCTTCTTCGATGGCGCGTTTCATGGGGTGTCGGTTGCTTTCTTTCTTTTCACGCGGTAAGGAACGGAATCCTCCTTGACGTGAAAACCCATTTCGGGCAGCGGCGGCTCGGGTGGTCGCGGAGGGGGATCGAGGACTTTCATGATTCGCTGGAGGACATCCACGATAGCGGCTTCGTGAATATCCAGGCGGCCTTTGAGTTCCTGCTCCAGAACGGCCAGTTGTTGAGCGAGTTCGCGTGTGTTACCGAGAGCGGCGCGCATTTTTATAAACGCGCGCACCACGAAGACACTCATCTGAACGGCTCTGGGGCTATGGAGGATGTTGGCGGCCATAACCGCGCCATGCTCGGTGAAGGCGTAAGGCGGGTATTTGCGATGTTTGCCACGCCCGGCCTTTAAGATCGCAATTTGCGATCTTAAAGCCTCGAGGTTTCTCCACTCTTCATTGGAGAGGTGGAACATGAAATCTGCGGGGAAGCGGTTAGAGTTCCTTTTTACAGCCTCGTTGAAACGAAAAGTGGGCACGCCATAGATTCGTGCCAGGTCAGCGTCGAGAATCACCTTATGATTACGCAGCGTGAAGATGACACTGTCGACATCGGGGAAGGTGATGTAATTCATGGCGCAGTCCATTGGAAAGGGTTATTGGGCGGTCGGATTGATGTCGTTGGGTTTGTAAACGATAATTCCCTGGACGTGATCGAAATTCCTGTCGGCCGTGGCTATCCCCTGGATGCCCAGGCGCCTGGCGATAGCGAGGTTCAGCGAGTCGTTGGTCAAAAGGCCATGTTGCTTCTGAAGTTCCAACGCGAGGTAAAAGTCCTGGGGATGGATCGGTTCAAAACTGATCGCGCTGTCCAACAAATCGCGAACATTGTCGGCGTAAAGATTGAGCCCCGCGATGGCCTCAGGTTTCTTCCCGAGCAGCCGGGAGGGGTTGCCGCCGGAAATCAGCCCCGCCTCCCGGGCCTCGTTGATCATCCGCCGATGGCAGACCTCAGCCAGGACGATAGCGCTCGAAAATGCGACCACCGCTTCCCCACCCACGCGATCCAGAAGCTGGCGGCATTGCGGGGACCTTCGTTCCGCCGCATAAACGAAGATGTTGGCATCGATAAAAATCGAGGCCGCATTGAGAATGTCTGTTAGGTTCATTGGTCGTAGAAGTCGGCCTCCATGGTTTCCCGGAACTGCTCGTCCGTGAGCTTGAAGGCCCGGCTCGCCAGAAACCGTTTGAGACCGGAGCGGTGCCCGGACTTGCGCTTTTTGTTAATCAGATAATCTGACACGGCCGTTTGAATAAGTTCGCTGACCGCGCGGCGTTCCAACGCCGCGGTCATCTTCAGCTCCCGATAAACTTCATCATCCAACTGGGTTCCGACTTTGATTTTCATAAATCCAGTAATCCATTTGTCCACTCAGCCGCGGGGTTCAAGTTCAATCCACGGGACCAAAACTTCCATGAAGGAGAAGCCGCCGTGCTGGTAAAGTCTGCGGGAACTTGTCCCCTGCGGCCGGGCGCGAAGCCGGCCGCGCAGCATGGCCGTGCGGGAAGTCGGCAGAATCTGCAAATCGGCATGCCACGCAGGCAAAGCCTCGTCGGGCGTAAACTCCTTCCAGCGGGCCTGTCCCAAAATTTCGGGCGCGTTTGAGTCACGGGTCGCTTCCAGCGACGCGCCGAAAAAAATGTAGCCGTGGTCGCTGGTGACAACGATGGGCAGGCCGCGAGGAATATCCTGCAAAGTGTATTTCCAGATCGTGGGGATGTAATTGCGGTGAAAATTGCTGAACAAGGCTTCGTTGCGGGCGTTGTCGTCTGCAAACAGCCGGTCGGGGTAGGTGGACCAGATGAGGAGACTTGGGCCAACCGGGAAAGCGTGGCGGGCATTCGGCTGGTCGAGATAGAACGCCTCGACGTTTTTCAATGAGAGTTCGGTGCGGCCACGAAGCTGTGACGGCCCGATGCGCGTTCCGATGACGCGCTCATCAACATAATGAATCGTTTCGGTGGGCAGGCAGGTGGCGACGGCGCGCGCGGACTTGACTCGGAAACCGGAATCCTCCGCCATTTTCAAGAGGAGCGGCAATTCGCGCAACGACAGGCCATCGAACACCACGGCGGCGCGCGGAGAGGAGAGAGGCAAAGGCGCATTGAGTCCAAGCCACTCCTTGACGGTGGGGGCCTGGGGAGAGTCTGCCTGCAATTCATCCCAAACACCCTGAGCGCCGGTGGCGATCAACTCTTCGACCCGGCAAACGGCTTCCTCGCCGGATCGGAGATACTGCTCGGGATCGTTTTGCCGATACCGCGCCTGAGTCCAGACCGTGTCCGTAAGCCAGGACTTGATCCCAGGCAGACGCTCCCCTTCGGCGAAGAGCCGGTCAGGTTTGAATGCGAGGGTGGACATGGGTGGTCGGGTCAGAGTGAGTTGGCCTGCACGCCGAGCGTCACCCGGCAAGAGCCGGGACTGAAATCTGGAAGACGTTCCACCATTTCCTCGACCTGCGGTTTGGTGAAAACGCCTGCAAATTCCAGCGCCGATTCGCCAGAGAATTTGGCCGGGCCGGTGAGTGAACCGCGCAGGAACGACGGGAGCGAACCAGTTTCGAGTGTCCGCTCGTCGAAGGTGAGGCCAATGCGGACCACAACAATGCGACGGCCTTCCTGCTGATCGAGGAGACGGGCGATTTCCTGCCGTATCTGCTGACGCGACGGCAGGAAGGGTGTGGCAACCGTTTCCGTTGCCGGTTGCGCGGCCGTTGTGGAAGGCGCGGTGGTGCCCGCCGGCCAGCCGTTTCCGGTCGTGGCCGATGGTCGTGGCGCAGTGATTGGCAACAACTGTTGTGATGTGGTGGAAGGCGCGGCGGGGATATCGAATGGCTCGGAGATTACGGCATCACCCAACTGGTCGCCGGTGAGACGCGGGCGACGGCCACAAGCGTTGTCCACCGAATGGCGGAGGCCGATGACATTGCCAAGTTCGGCAAGCGCGCAGATGGCTTCCTGAAAAAGGCTGTGAGTCATCAGCATGGGGAAGCCAAGCGTGTTGCGGTAATCGGACTCGACCTGGCTCACCTTTTTGCCGACGAGGTCCGCGACGCGAGCGGCAAGGTGCTCCTGCAAAAGGGACGAAGGATACAGGGTGCGAAGCAAGTGCTGGGCAATCTGTTCGCGGGTGGCAGCAGGCGGAAGATTTTCACGCTGGAATTCGCTGTCCGACGATGATGCTCCGAACTTCGCGACCTGGACATGCTGAAAGTTCGTCTTCTTCAAATAGTCCACCGCATTGCGCTTGTCTTCCATGTCAATGCGGGAAAACTCGGTGCTTTTGGCAGCGTCACCCGCGTTGCGCGAAAGGTAGTCCGCGGCGAGCCAACTCTTCGCGTATTTGAGCAGGTCCGCGTTTCGGCGAAGATCCACTTTTTCGTCACGCGGTTCGATCAAGACGACGGTGTTGCGCCGCTTGAGGCCAAAGTAGAACTGGTGGATTTCCTCGGGCTTCAAGCTACGGGGTGCCGCTACGAGCCGGACGGCGGCTTGGGAACTGGCGTCGAGCGCGGTCTGGGTCGCGGACGGCTCGGAGAACACAATCAGTTCAGCTTCGCGGAAAACATCGTTGGCCCACCAGGAGACGACCTTTTCCCACGCTTCCTCATCGGACACGGTGAGCGAGCGCAAGTTGACTTTCGCATGAGCATTTTCCCTGGTGTCAAAGAAGAGGCTGCCAGCGCGTTCGTGGAAATACGAGCCGAGCTTTTTGAAATTGGTCAGCGAAATGCGGAAAGCGTTGTAGTCGGACTCAGGACCGACGATTTGACGGGCAAGTTCGTCTTCGGTGATGCCGGGTTGTTTGGGTGACGGCGCAAGGCTGGCGAGAAGCGTCGCCGCAGCGATCTGATCCGAGAACGGGTTGCTGCGGAGTTCGCGCAAATTTGATTCCGCGCAGGTCAGCAGGTTTTGAGATGGGTCGAGGTCAGCAAGCCAACTGCGGAGTTCGGTATCGAGGAGGCTGGCATCAGCCATGGTAATCAGGTGCATGGAGTCGCAGCGACTGCGAACCAGGGCGGCGAGAAAACCCAGCGCACCGCGAGTGCCCTGGAAGCCACCCTTTGATTGGCGAATGCGAACGAGAGCGACATCGAGCAGTTCCGGCGTGAAAGGAAATGATTGACGCAACAGGTCGGCGTAGTCGGGAGGAATATCAATGCCGAACCGTCGCCATGTGTTGAGGTAACTTTGAACAATTGCGTCAATCTCAGGTGACGGGGATAGCGGGGATTTTTTGAAGAGCCGGTGAAAGAGGACTTTGCGGCGGTCGGCAGAATCCTGGAAGCGGAGTTCGACGCGAGGAAGGCGCTTCAGCGTGAGGCCGGGTTCGAGATTTCCATCATAGACGGAGGCTATGAGCACGACGTTTGAGCCAGCGCGGTTCGACTCTTCTGAAATCATCTGGAGGAAATTCAAATTGCGCTGGCGGAGAGCGATGTCACTGATGGAACGAACCCCGCTTTCGAGTTCATCGAAAATCAGAACGAGCTTCTTGCCCTCGAGCGCGGCGCGGAACTGGTTAATGTCGGGCGGTTGGTCGAGGCGAAAATTGAATTTGAGTTCTTGGGCGACGACGCCCCAAAGGGATTCGAGAGGAAAATCAGTGAATTTACGCCATAGAACCCGTGTGCTCGCTGGGGTGGAAAACGCTAGTTTATTCTCGGTCAGCCACCCCTGGCAGTCCCCTGGAGAGCTTGTCAGGTGCAGGGGAATCAGAAGGCCATGAGATTTACCGACGCCTTTCGGACCTTCGGCAAGGAACAAGCCGGTAGTGGCGTCTTCGGAGTTGAGGCGAAGATTGATGGCGTCAACCAGCTTATGGATATCGCCCGAAACGAACGTGGACTGGAGGAAGTCTTTAGGGCGGGCTTCCAGTGCTCAGCGTTTGGAGTCGGAAACCCGCTCGATATCAATAACGCCCTGAAGCCGCCCGGTGAGGACTTCGTCTTTTGGTTCCAAAATCTCTTTAAGCATTGGAGAACATTCAACTATGTTTCTAGTTGCGTCAAGAAATCTTTTTGCATCTTGACTAAATATTGACTATTGGTTCCTTCCGGTTGACTGATCGCCCGCATCCTCAGCAGAACCAGCAAACCTCCGCAACCGCACTTCCGAAACGACAAAGGTCGGAATCCCCTGCGTGCGAGATGTCAACAGGCCAGAGCAAAACGCAATAAGCTTCGACTCGGTTCAGAATGGGTTGAGCGTGGCATCACCAACGATGTCGTGCAGCTTCTTGTCCACGAATTCGGACACGAGTTTTCAAACGATCATTTGAGTTCCGAGTATCACGAGGCGTTGTGCGGCATCGGAGAAAAACTTTTCGCGCTCGCAAAAAAGTACGAATTATAGTGCTTTCGAGAATTCTGCCGTGAAACCTTCGGACTGTTTCGCCGCTCTCCGTTGCCAAAACGCACATCTCCGCGCGCAATTCCTAAAGGCAAGAATCTTGGCGGAGCGAGGAGGGTCAAGGTGGAGGCGCCCTGCCCCCGGTTACGTTCTCAGCGTACTACCTTGAGGCCCGCAGAACCGCCATATAATCGTCAGCCGAACGTCGCGCGCCGGTGAAACTTAACTTTGGACTGTTTTCGTGCGAAATGGGTCGTTCTCAGAATTCACGAGCGTGACCGTGATGCTCGAATTCTCATCAGAGAGGGAAAGGCGATGCTTGGAAGCTCGTTCCTGAATGCTTCTTTCGGCTGTTGCATTTTCAGCTCGGACAATACTTTCGCGGCGGAATTGCTTCGCCCGGTGATATGGAACCACCCGCCGACCCCCTCGATTCGCAGGGATCTGGGCGTGCAACCAACTCGGTCCGCGATCTGATCTCCGTGTCAATTGTCGAATGTCGAAATGTGACCCCTCGTTAATTACGCAGAATTGGTGTGAAGTATTGGATCCTGGCGTGGCGGTAGTTTTTGAGTTTGGTGTCGCTGGTCAGCAGGGTGAGTTTGTGGACGCGCGCGGTGGCGACGATGAGTTCATCCGCCGGATCGCGCACGGGAAAATCCGGCAGCGCCATGGCGTCGGCGACGATTCCCGGTGTGATCGGGAGGGTATGAATATGCGAAGCCACCGCCTCCTTGAGCCACGCACCGAGTTCCTTCATCAATTCCAGTTTGCCAATCTGGTGTTTCTTGCCGACCTCCCAGAGGCTGATGGCGGACAGGCCAAACTGTGCGTCGCGCTGGCTGAGGAGTTTCTTAATTTCGCCAGGCAACGTATCCACGGCGGTCGCGCCGCGCAGCCAGACGTTCGTGTCAAGCAGGTAGGTCACTTCATGGCCTCCCATTCCAGGTCCAGCGGTTCATCAAAGTCAGGCGGGATTATTGCCGTGCCGGCCATGCAGCCGAGAAAACTTACCTGTTTCGGTTCGGGCACAAGTCGGGCGAACGGTTTGCCGCGCTTGATAATCTGAACAGCTTCGCCTTTCTCCAGCCACTTGGAAACCCGTGCAAATTCATTCCGGAGATCGCGAACGGTTGCTGTTTTCATAGTGATACATTTGTATCACGGACGAGGAAATGTCAACCAGCGCAAACCCATAAACTCAGCAACCGGTCTGCCGCGCCCACGAGCTTAGCCCGCACCGGATCCATCTCCTGAGAGGCCTCCGCCAGGGCTTTGATGAAATCCTGACGATCCGCATGTTATAGTTTGACCCCTTAGTTTTTCCGCAACCATTCCTCATCGTGACGCCAGTCCGCGGCGATTGCCTTGGAACGTTTCAATGCATCGTTCTCCGAAGGACTGAACTCCTGGAAGTAACGTGGGTACTCGGCTTGGGAAAGCACGTCTCGATAGTCCTTGGTGGCAGTCTGAATCGCCTCACTCAATCGATCAAGACGGCCGTTCGCCAATTTGAGAATCGCAACCCGCACCCGAATCACCTCGCGATGCCAGCTCTGCTTCCTATATTCCCCCAAAGCGAGCACCACCTCCGCGGCATGTTTCGGCGAAAACTCACGCGCCACAATCCGCGCAATGTCGGCTTCCGAAACCTGGGGCACTGGTTGGTCATTCATGATCACCCATCAGATCAGGCCTTTCACCCCGACTTTGGAGCACTTGGCCACAATTTAATATGTTTTGCCAGGTTCGCTGCTAGTTTTCGAACGATTCAATACACGGTCCATAACTCATACTGTTTGCATGAAGAACCAAAAACAACTCCTTTACATTTCCGCAGCCTTGCTTGCCGCTGCTGGTGCCAACACACAAATCCAGGCGCAGGGCTGCGTCGCGGTGCATGGGGGTGGCATGTGCACCATCAACCATGGTCTCGGAGGTGAATCGGCAGACTTGGAGGGCGGTTCCTGGCTGGGCAGCGTCGGCTACCGGTTCTTCAAATCGGATCGCCACTTTTCAGGGGGTAGAGAACCTCGAAATGCCCTAGGACTGAGCCGTTTCGAACAAGGGAACGAGGTCATCAACTACTCGAACTTCATCGACCTCGGGGTCACTTATCAACTATCCGCTCGCTACAGTGTGGCGCTGACCCTCCCCTTCGTGCAGCACACTCGTTCCGCTCCTTATGAGCACAGCGGAGTCCGCAACGAGACCAGTTCGGGTGGTTTGGGCGACGTCCGGCTCACTGTTGGCGCGTGGATATGGGATCCCGCGACACAACCCAAAGGGAACATCCAGGTCGGCCTCGGGCTCAAGGCACCTACCGGGGATTCGGCAGCCTCGGATACGTTTTACCAAGACCAAGACCCCACCGCTGGCGTCAATATTCAACCCGTCATTCGCAACGTGGACCAATCGATCCAGCCCGGGGACGGGGGCTGGGGCTACAGCCTGGAGTTCAACGCCTACCGCGAGATCGTTCCGCGCTGGATTGCCTACGCGCAGGGATTCTACCTCTTTAATCCCCAAAACGTCAACGGAGCCCCAAGCCCAACGGCCCGCCGCGACGCAGGTCCCAACATCGCCGGACTCGACATCGACAACGGCATGTCCATAACAGACCAATACTTGTTGCGCTGTGGCATCACCTTCGTCCTGAGCCAGAAACACCAGATCGCCCTGAGCCTTGGAGGCCGCATGGAAGGCGTGCCCGTCGAAGACCTCAACGGGAACGCCGGTAACAGCGAGGGCTTCCGCCGACCCGGCTACGCCATCGCGGTCGAACCAGGCATCAACTGGATGCCGGGCCGTTGGAATTTCAGCATCACGGCACCAATCCTTGTTTCAGCCAACCGCGAGCGCAGTTACTGGGATGGAAGGAAAGGCCGCCACGGCGACGCGGCTTTTGCCGATTACTTGATCACAGCAAACATCAGCCGCAGATTTTAGAAGACTTTTCTTGGTTAGATCCTTTTGAAGAAGAACCCGCATCGCTCGTCCCCTGCACCGATTCCCAGCCGCCCTGCCCTGCCGCAATTGATTTAAGCTGAACGGGTAGCAATTTGTAATTTGTCGTCGAAGCCCACATGGGCTGCGTCAAGTTGCTCAAGCTCGGTGCAGCGCACGCTCCAGAGGAGTCGAGTCTGGATGGAGAATGCATTCCCTCGCACGCATTCTCACCCATCTCGCAGGGCTGCCTGTGGACAGACTGCCGACGATGCCCCTCACGATTGCAAGGAAAGCGACAGCCACCTGTCATGTCGCTGCGCCAGTGCCCACGTGCGCACATCAGATGTTTCATGTTCCCGTTTCCTTCCCGTACGCGTCACCGGAATCCCCTGAAGCGCCGCTTCGGGTTCCAAGGCTGAGGCCGATCGGTCTTCCAAAATGGCGGTGGCGATCTGCCGGAAACCTCATAGAATCACCCTTTAAAATCCAGTTCACAGAACGCGCCGAAGCCTCTATAAGAAACAGATATGAGCATTCCTTCGCGAACCCATTTGACGGCAGCCCTCCGTGTCTGGGTCGTTTTGGTGTTCCTGGCAGGGCTGCGGATGAGGGTGGATGCGGAGGTCTCCATCCCGCCCGGCGCACAGCGGGGCTCCGATTCACCAAAAAAGGCTCATTGGGCTTTCCAAACATTACAGCGTCCGGCGGTCCCCTCGACGGATTCAACTGCGGTTTCTTTGTCGGGTTCGGTGCCCTCCCCTGCCCTGCAACGTGGCTCCGGCAACCCAATCGATGCGTTTGTCCGGTCCCTGCTCGCCTCCAAGAAGCTCTCCGCGAATCCGCGAGCGACCCGGCGCGAGTTGATCCGTCGTGCGACGTATGATCTGACCGGTTTGCCGCCGACCCTGGGGGAAGTGGAAAGATTCGTGACCGACGCGGACCCCCAGGCATGGGAGAGATTGATCGAACGTTTGTTGAGTTCGCCGAGGTATGGCGAGAAGTGGGGCCGGCACTGGCTTGATCTGGTGCGTTTTGCGGAGAGCAACAGCTACGAACGCGACGGTGCGAAACCGCACGCCTGGCGGTATCGGGACTACGTGATCCGATCCTTCAACGCGGATACGCCTTACGATCGTTTTGTGCAGGAGCAACTGGCTGGCGATGAGTTGGCGGCGGCGATGCCCGAAGGCGGAACGGAGGCGTTGATCGCGACGGGGTTTTACCGGTTGGGGATCTGGGACGACGAACCGGCGGATCGGGAGCTCGCGAAGTACGACGCCCTGGATGATCTGGTGACGACGACGGGGCAAGTATTTTTGGGTCTGACGATCGATTGCGCGCGATGTCACAACCACAAGCTCGACCCCATACCGCAGCGCGATTATTACCGGTTACTGGCCTTTTTTAAGAACATCAGCCCTTACCGTAACGGGGGGCCGACGGATGAGGCGGCCATTTTTGCGAATGGTGCCGAGAGGGCTGCCTACGTGGCGAAAGTGCGCGAAATCGAGACGCAGCGCGCGGAATTGGAAACGGTGGTTGCGAAGGCGGAGGCGCAGTTTCGAGCGCACCTTGCGGCGTCGGGTGACGCTGAAAAGGTGACTGCCACAACATTCGAAGAACGGTGGAAGAAAGAAGGCATTCTGGCTCTTGGCGCTGAGATGTTCCAGCAGCACCAGGAGGCTCGGCGTGTTCTGGGGACCCTGAGAGCCGACTCGATCCCCGTCGAAAAGGCTTTGGTGGTGAGCGAGGCGGGGTCGGAGGCACCGGAGACGTTCGTGTTGTCGCGCGGGAATCCGGCGGCTCCCGGGGAGAAAGTCGAACCGGGGTTCCCCGCAGTGCTGGGTTCGCCGGAACCTCCGGTTTCCACGGGTATGAAAGGCGCGAGGACAACGGGTTTGCGGAGCCTTTTGGCGGACTGGATTGTTTCGGATAAAAACCCTATTGCAGCTCGCGTGATGGTGAATCGGATTTGGCAGCATCACTTTGGGCGGGGGTTGGTTCGATCTCCGAACAACTTTGGTTTGAATGGCGACGCGCCGACGCATCCTGAGTTGTTGGACTGGCTCGCCTGTGAGTTCTGGGAGAAGGGTTGGAGTTTGAAGGCCATGCACCGCTTGATCATGGCATCGGAGACCTACCGCATGTCCTCGGAAGGACGCGAGGAGGCGTTGAAGGCCGATCCGGCTAACGACACCTTGTGGCGGTTTGACATGCGCCGGCTCACGGCGGAGGAGATTCGTGACACCGTCCTGTCGGTCACGGGCTCGTTGAATTTAAAAATGTATGGGCCTGGGGTTTACGTGGAAATTCCTGCGGAAGTTCTGGCCGGGCAATCCCAGCCGGGCAACGGATGGGGAAATTCTTCGCCCTCGGAGCAGGCGCGCCGGAGTCTCTATATCCACGCAAAGCGGTCGTTGCTCACGCCGATTTTGGAGAGTTTCGACATGGCGGAGACGGATCGGTCAGCCCCGGTCAGGTTCACGACGGTCCAGCCCACGCAAGCGTTGGGCACTCTGAACGGCTCTTTTTTGAACCGGCAAGCCCGTCTGTTTTCGGACAATCTGCGCTCCGAGCTGGGCCAGAACACGCGGCTCTTGGTCCAGCGCGCCCTGCACCTCTGCACGGCACGAGAGCCCACGGTCGATGAAGTGGAGCGTGGAGTTCGTTTCATCCAGGGCTCATGCGTCGATGAAAGACTCTCCCCGGAAGCTGCCTTGGCTCAGTTTTGCCTGCTTGCATTGAACTTAAACGAACTGGTTTACCTGGATTAACATGAACATTTTCTCATCAAGCGCGGGAGCGGGATCGAGCTCGGGCGGGTTTTGTGGCCGCACGCGCCGGGAGTTTTTGTGGGAAGCGGGCGCCGGGTTCACAGGGCTAGCTTTGACGGGGTTGCTTTCGGTGGATCGATTTTTTGGAGGCAACCTTCAGGCTGGAGCCACCGCCCCGGATGCTTTCAGGAACCCGCACGCGCCCAAGCCGCCACACGTGGGTGGCAAGGCGTCCAACGTGATTTTTCTTTTCATGTATGGAGGGCCGAGCCAAGTGGACACGTTCGATTACAAGCCCAAGCTGTATCCGCTCGACGGGAAAACCATTGCCGTCAAAACCTTTGGCCGTGGCGGCAAACGAAACGAAAGCCGGGTTGTGGGACCGAAGTGGCAGTTCAAGCAATATGGTCAAAGCGGGAAATGGGTGAGCGATCTGTTTCCGCATTTAGCGACTTGTGTGGACGACATGGCGTTTTTGCATTCGATGACCGCGGACTCACCGATCCATGGTTCGGCCATGCTCCAGATGAACACCGGCAAGATTCTCTCGGGCAGCCCAAGCCTGGGGTCGTGGGTGAATTACGGGCTGGGCAGCGTGAACGAAAATCTGCCTGGTTTTGTGGTGATGTTGGACCCGACAGGCGGCCCGATCAGCGGGGCCAAGAATTGGTCTAGCGGGTACATGCCGGCGAGTTATCAGGCGACGGTCATGCGGTCTGGCAGCGAGCCGATCCTGGACTTGAAGAGGCCCGAGGGAATGAGCGAGAGATCTCAACGGCGGATGCTTGACACCCTCCGCGAGTTCAACAACGAGCACCTGAAAACACGGTCGGACAACAGCCAACTGGCGGCCCGCATCGCGAGCTACGAGATGGCTTTCAGCATGCAACGGCACGCGCCCGAGGCCGTGGACATCACCCTGGAAAGCGAGGCGACGCGACAGATGTATGGGTTGAACGACAAGCGAACCGAGGATTTTGGGAGACGCTGCCTGCTCGCGCGGCGGCTCGTGGAACGGGGGGTGCGGTTCGTCCAACTCTACGCTGGCGGCGCGCACAATGACAGCAATTGGGATGCCCACGATGATTTGATGAAGAATCACAGCTATCACGCCGCGCGAACGGACCAACCCATCGCGGCGCTCCTGAAGGATCTGAAGCAACGAGGGCTGTTGGACAACACGCTCGTAGTGTGGGGTGGAGAGTTCGGACGACAGCCCACGGCAGAGAACGTCACGGGAACGGGGCGCGATCACAATTCTTACGGCTTCACCATGTGGCTCGCCGGAGGAGGGGTCAAAGGAGGCATCAGCGTGGGAGAGACCGACGAGTTGGGAGCGGCCGCTGTGGTGGATCCGCTCCACGTCAAGAACCTGCACTCCACAGTGCTCAACCAGATGGGTTTTGACCCCAGCAAACTGACTTATTTTTACGGCGGTCTGGATCAAAAGCTGGTCGGGGTCGAGGGTGCGGACCCGATCCAACAGGTGATTTAGCTTGATCAGCAGGATTAGCACCACAGCGACACTTTTGGACATTGACCACGGATTGCACGCATTGCACGGATAAGATGAGGGTGGATTCCCTCCCATCCGTGTCATCCGTGTCATCCGTGGTTGAATTCTCGGATGAAGTGTCGCTGTAGTGTTAGATAAAGTTATGCAAAAGAACGTCGCATTTGCGATTGCAGCGCACCCAGACGATATCGAGTTCTTGATGGCCGGAACGTTGCTGTTGTTACGCGAGAAGGGATTCGAGATTCATATCCTGAATATCTCGAGCGGAAACTGCGGCAGCCAGACGCGGAAGGCGGCTGAGGTGAGGCGAATCCGACGTTTGGAAGCGATTGAGGCCTCCCGGGTTTTGGGCGCTCACTTTCATCCTGGCTTCGCGGATGACCTGGAGATTTTCTACGATGCGCGGAGTCTGCGGCGCTTGGCCGCGATGGTGCGCGAGGTGCGCCCCACCGTGGTTCTGACACATTCGCCACAGGACTATATGGAAGACCACATGAACACTTGCAGGCTGGCCGTCACGGCCGCTTTCGCGCGGGGAATGCCCAATTTTGTCACCCAACCTCGGCAATCCGCGACGGAAGGTGAGGTGACCCTCTACCACGCGATGGCCCACGGATTGCAGGACGGGCTTGGCCAGCCCGTCCCTGCCGAGTTTTTCGTGGACATCACCCGGACGTTGGCCACGAAACGGGCGGCCTTGGCGGCTCACGCCAGTCAAAAAGAATGGCTCGATGTGAGTCAAGGGATGGATTCCTACCTGTCAGCGATGGAGGAAACGGCCCGGGATGTCGGCCGCATGTCAGGGAAATACCGATTTGCGGAAGGCTGGAGACGGCATTCGCACATTGGGTTTTGCGGCAGCGGCACCGATCCAATCCGGGAATTCCTGACCGGGTGCTGTGTGAACCGCAGACAGGTTTAGCACTACAGCGACACTTTTGGAAAATGAGTAGAGTAGGCGAAGCGGACGGATTGAGAGGCACAGGCCAATGACCGTCTCGCTTCGCCCCTCATCGAACCGGACAGGCGGTTTTCCCGCATCCGGCTCTCCGAGGGCCATTCATCGCATTGCTTATTGTTCA
>CAMBEJ010000035.1 GCA_945865375.1 Akkermansia muciniphila
CACGGATGACACGGATAACACGGATGAGGAAAGGGAGCTGAGAGGGGTACTTTATCCGTGCTATCCGTGTTATCCGTGGTTAACTCTTCCCATTCTGCGGTAGGTATTGTCCTCCGAACGACACCTCCCGGAAACCGTGAGTTGCACCCTTCCTCGAGCATACGTTTCATTTCCTCATTTCATTTTTGCCGACACCGATGTTAACCGGGGGCCGGGCCGCTGACAAACTGTCCAAACTCCAAGCGCCCAGGGGGCGTGGCAAGGCCTATGAACTCAATCCCACACCCCGGTGCTGTCCATCGGTGTTTGGATTTGTCAGCGCGGTGTGCCCGCTTCATCCAAACAATGCTTTGCAACCGCGTCGCTCGTGTCACACTTTGGCATGCACCTGAGCCTTCAAGGAAAACACATCGCCGTGTTCGGGTCGTCGAACGGAATAGGCCACGCCATCGCCCGGGGATTCGCCGCCGAGGGGTGTTGCGTCAAGGGCTTCGATCGGTCTGACTGTGCAGGAATCGATACTGTCGAGGGGGACGTGACATCCTTTGACCAGGTCAGAGCGTTCGCCGGGCGTTTCGACGCCATCGATCACGTGGTTTTCTCGGTGGGAGTCGGGTCGGGAAAGTTCGGTTTTCCTTTTTGGAACCTCTCCCCAACAGACTGGGCGCGAGTGCTCGAGATCAACCTGATTGGAGCGGTCAATGTGGCCCACGCCTTCGCGCCCGGGCTGATCGCGCGCGGTGCCGGGTCGATGCTTTTTCTTGTCTCCGTCGCCGGCCAGATCGGCTCCCAGACGGACCCACCCTACAGCGCGGCAAAAGCAGGTCTCATCAACTTCATGCAATGCGCCGCAAAGGACCTCGCGCCACACGGTGTCCGTGTCAACGCATTGTCGCCGGGCATGGTGAGGACACAGCTCAACCAATCGGTTTGGGCCGCCGCTCAGAGCCCGCTCCCGGACGATCAAAAGAAACCCTACGAGGCTTGGGCTGCCGAGAAAATCCAGAAAGTGTCGCCGATGGGTCGATGGCAGACGGTCGATGAATACGCCGCCATGGCGGTCTTTCTGGCTTCGGATCACGCGCGCAACATCACCGGGCAAACGATCAACATTGACGGCGGCCAAGTGATGCATGCCTGATCTTCATCCTGGCCGCATACCCGGTGACGCCCCATCTCGCCGCATCCGTTATCCGACATGTCGCCGAAGAACGCGGAATCAAGCTTGGACCGATCGCCGACATCTTTGATGCGCGCATTCTCTATGTGTTCTTTGGGATCTTTGCGGTTAAATGAACTGCCGGATTAAGGATTCCTCCATTCGATTACACTTACGAGAAGGTCCTGAAAAATGTGAGATGCGCACTTTCTGCCACCTACAACTTTTCCGAGATTGACGGATCCTAAGCGCCATTTTCCAACGAGGCTCTGATCTGCTCGACGCTGAAGCCCGCTCCCAACATCAGCATCAGTTTGATGCGGACTTTGTGGCTCGGCAACATTCCGCCCAGAATCACTCCCATGCGCTTCAGTTGACGGCCCGCGCCTTCGTAAGCATACGTGTCGAGCACTCGGCCACGCGGACATCGTGACGTGATCACCACGGGAATTCCGGTGTTCACCGCGCGCTCAACCGCCGCCAAGGCCGCCACAGGCACATTGCCCCGGCCAAGACCTTCTATCACCAATCCGCGCGTGCCATCGTCGATCGCAAACTCGATGAACCGTCCGTCCGCACCCGCCGCCAGCTTGATGATGTCCACGCGGTCCTCGAGTTTCTCGGTCACGATGTGTTCGCGCTGAGTCCGTTGGCGGGAGATGATGATGCGATCTTTATCGACGATGCCTAGCGGGCCGAAATCTCGGCTTTGAAATGTGCCAACCGATTCGGTGTGCGTCTTGATGGCTTCCGCCGCCGCAATCAATTGATCGTTCATGACCACGAGCACACCCAACCCGCGAGCGGACGGATCGATCGCCACCCGCACCGCAGAGCGAAGATTGGCCGGGCCATCCCAGCTCAGTTCCGAACTGTTGCGCATGGCGCCAACGAAGACGACGGGCTTTTCGGTGTCGAGCAGCAGATCGTGCAAATAGGCTGTCTCTTCAAGGGTGTCGGTCCCGTGCGTGATGACGATGCCGACTAGGACATCATCCAGGATCCTTTGCTGAACGGCCCGCACCAGTTCGAACATTTTCAGCGGCGTCATGTGGGGTCCTGGCAATAAACCCCAATCGATCACCGTGATGTCGGCCAGCTCTTTCAAGCCATCGACCCGCGCGAGGATCTCCTCGCCAGACAGCGTGGGCACAGGCCCGCCCGTTTTTGGGTCAATCCGCATGGAGATGGTGCCGCCGGTGAAAAAAATCGCGATTGTTGGTTTCATCGGTTGACGATCATGAGCAGATTATCAAAGGGGACACTTTCGTTAGGATTAAGACACACATTCAGAGCGAGGGATTGTAGTCCCTGACAAGCGGGGATGACCACAAGAAAGGTCTGCCCGCGAATGATATTTCATGAGAACCACATTTCCCGTTGCCACTTACAGATTCGCGTCCATTCGCGTGATTCGCGGGCACCCCTCTGAACCGGTCCGTTTCAAGGGAACAATCCGAAGATTACGATGACTATTTACCTACCGCAGAATCGTAAGAGTTAACCACGGATAACACGGATAGCACGGATAAAGCACCCATCTCAGCTCCCTTTCCTCATCTGTGTTATCCGTGTCATCCGTGGGTGCGCCACTTCCGCGTAGTCAAGCGGTGGGATACCCGCGTCAGGGGAGGCGATCCCGGATAACGTGAGTGGCACCCGAACTGCTGCCACCCGTCGCCTGTGTCTTGCTTTATTACCCGAAAGGTGCGGAACTCCTGATCGTCATAACGCCCCAATCCCGAACCGCGCGAACAACATGGTGTCCAAAACGATCCTTCACGACGGCCCGATCGCGGTGCGCCTGACCCGCGTCACCAAGACTTTCGGCCAGCACATCGCGGTCGATGATCTTTCGCTGGAGGTGCCCGAGGGTTCGGTTTACGGCTTCATCGGGCCGAATGGCTCAGGCAAGACCACCACTCTGCGGATGATTCTTCACATCTTTCACCCAGACTCCGGCGTCATCGAAGTGCTGGGTCAACAGGGCACAAGGGCGGCGAACGATCGCATCGGTTACCTGCCGGAGGAGCGCGGGCTTTATAAGAAAATGACGGTGCGCCGCGTGCTGGCCTATTATGCGGCGTTGAAAGGCATGAGCGCGGCAGAGGCCCGGCCCGCCGTGGACCAGTGGTTGGAAAAAGTGGGGCTCACTCAGTGGGGCAATCACAAGGTGGAGGCGTTGTCGAAAGGCATGGCTCAAAAAATCCAGTTCATCGCCGCCGTCGTCTCGCGACCCCGGTTGTTGATCTTAGACGAGCCTTTTTCCGGTCTTGATCCAGTGAACCTCGAAGTCTTGCGCGCGGCGATCCTCGAGTTGCGACGCCAGGGAACGACGATTATTTTTTCGACGCACGACATGATGATGGCTGAGCAGATGTGCGACTTCATTTTTATGATCTACCGTGGGCGAAAGGTTCTGGATGGGACGCTGGAATCGATTCAAGAGCGTTACGGCGCCGACACCATACGACTGCGGGCCGACGGCGCCGCTGAGATCCTGCGCGGGATGGAGAAGGTGCAAAACGTGCGCGATCTAGGCCAGTGCCAGGAGGTGCGTTTCGGAGGCGACGCGCAGGAATTGCTGAACACGTTGTCCGCGCGAACCCGTGTGCAGTTGTTCGAAATCACGCGCCCCTCATTGCACGATATCTTCGTCCGGATCGCCGGAGCCGATTCGGTGGAGCAAACTCATGAATAAAATAAGGCAGATCGCCTGGACAGAGTATCTCAACGCCGTCCGCAGCAAGGCGTTTCTGATAGGTCTCATCATGCTGCCGGTGCTCCTGTTCGGCAGCGTTCTGATCCAGAAGTTTGCCGAAAGCAAAGTCGACATCAGTGACCGGCGGTTGGTGGTTGTGGATCATACGGGGATTCTCTTTTCGGCGCTTGCGGCAAAAGCGCAGTCCCGCAACGAACAGGAGATTTTTGAGTGGACCAAGACTGGCAAGGGACGACAGCTTCGGCCCAAATTTGTGCTGGAGCCATTTCGCTCGACCTCCACGAACGGTGGTCCAATCGACCTGGGGTTGTCCGAGCGCGTCCGAAAGAAAGAGCTCTTCGCGTTCGTGGTCATAGGCAAGAGCGCTTTTTCGACAGAACCCGGCACCGGCACGGAGATCCTGTATTCGACCCAGACGCCCACCTTTACCGAACTGCCCGACTGGTTGGAGCGAACCTTGAACGCCGAGATTCAGCAACACCGGTTTGGACAAGCGAAGATCGATCCAGCGCTGGTGCGGAAGCTCACCCGGGATGCGATCTTTCGGAGGTTGGGCCTTGCGAACGTCACGCAGACCGGAGAAGTTGTGAAAGCCAAGGAGGAGAACAAACTGGCCACGTTTGCCGTGCCGGCGGGAGCGATGTTCCTTCTCTACACGCTCGTGATGGGTAGCGCCCCGGCTCTCCTGAACACGGTGCTGGAGGAGAAGATGCAAAAAATTTCCGAAGTTCTCATCGCCTCGGTGTCCCCGTTCCAACTGATGATGGGCAAGCTTGTGGGTGCGATAATGACCTCCATGACGCTGTCCTTGCTCTATCTGGGGGCGCTGTTTTTCTTCCTTTGGCGAAACGGCCTTGGCAATTTCGTGCCCCCATCGCTTTATGTGTGGTTCTTCGTGTTTCAATTGCTGGGGCTGCTTATCTATGGCTCGATCCTCTCGGCGATAGGGGCTGCATGCACCGAGATCAAGGACGCGCAGAACATGATGCTTCCCGTGATGCTCCTGACCTTCATCCCTCTCTTCACGTGGCTGCCGATCATGCAGTCGCCGACGAGCAGTTTCTCCCGAATCCTCTCCCTCATTCCTCCAGCGACGCCGCTGCTGATGCTGCTGCGGATCGCGATTCCACCCGGACCTCCCTGGTGGGAGATCGCGCTCGGCATTTTGCTGACAACGGCTTTCATGTTCCTGTGCGTCTGGGCGAGCGCGAAAATCTTCCGAATGGGCATCCTGTCGCAGGGACAATCCGCATCCATGGGGAATCTTGTGAAATGGATTTTGTCCCGATGACTGCACGGGCGCCGACGTTCGACTGGACTGCGATCGCGCAGTACAACAGAAGTGAAATCAAGGATGAGCTAGCACTGGAGGAAGTGTTGACTCGTCCCCGCCCTGAGTTGGTCGAGTTGATCCGCACTCTGGACAGCCCGTTGGTGATCCTGGGAGCGGGTGGTAAAATGGGCCCCACCCTCGCGGTTCTCGCCCGGCGGGCGGCTCAGGCGGCGTCGCACCCGCTCGAAATCGTCGCCGTCAGCCGCTTCGGCAACCCCGATACGAAACAATGGTTCGAACAAAGAGGCGTGAGAACATGGAGCGCCGACCTCCTGGACCGCAGGGCCACGGAGAGCCTGCCGGATTCGAGGAATGTGATTTATCTGGCAGGTCAGAAGTTCGGAACACAACAGAATCCTGCGGCTACTTGGGCTGCCAACACCCTGGCCCCGGCCCACACCGCCGAGCGGTATTCGGGCGCGAGAATTGTCGCGCTTTCAACGGGCAACGTGTATCCGTTCGTATCGATAAAAGGGCGCGGTGCCCGTGAGGACGATGATCTGACTCCGTTAGGGGAATATGCCAATGCCGCTGTGGCGCGCGAGCGGATCTTCGAGCACCTCGCAGCCAAGCAATCGACGCCTATGGTTTTGCTACGCCTGAGTTATGCCATCGACCTTCGCTACGGTGTGCTTCACGACATCGCGCGCAGTGTTTGGCATTCAGTTCCTGTCAACGTCGGCTCCGGCTGTTTCAATTGCATCTGGCAAGGAGACGCCAACGAATTCATTTTGCGGGCATTCGGCATTGCCGCCAATCCACCCGCGACCCTGAACCTCACCGCTCCCAGTGTGTGCTCGGTGCGCGACGTGGCAACTCGATTTTCAGAGCTGTTTGATCGTCCCGTCCGGTTCATCGGCACGGAATCCGACACCGCGCTGCTCAGCGACACCACGCAGCTTTCAAGAATGCTCGGGCGACCGCAGACATCGCTAGCGTCCATGATCGGTTGGACGGCCCAATGGGTCAGGGATGGAGGATTGTCGCTCAATAAGCCGACGCACTTCGACGTGCGAGATGGAAAATATTGAACCTGACGCATGGCTGTTATTCGTCACACCCCGAACTCGCTCCGCACGAGACTGCGCTCGGGACTCGTGATCCCCGCGCATCCATTGGCGTTGAACTCAGCGAGAAAATTGGACGAACGACGCCAGCGAGGTCTCACACGATACTACCATGCCGCAGGGGCAGGTGGCATAGCCGTGGGGGTCCACACCACCCAGTTCGCAATCCGGCACCCCGAACATGACTTGCTCAAACCGGTGCTCGAGCTGGCGATTGACACCCTGTCATCAATCGACTCCGCCAGCGACCGGACCACGGTCAAGATCGCCGGGGTTTGCGGACTGACCCGGCAGGCGGTGGTCGAAGCGGCTCTGGCTCGAGACCTTGGATATGATGCTTGCCTGCTCTCGCTCAGCGCTTTCAACGAAGTCCATGACGACGAGCTCTTGGCCCATTGCCGGATCGTTGGCGAGGAGATCTCCCTCATCGGATTTTATTTGCAACCCGCCGTGGGCGGCAGAGTGTTGTCGCACGGATTTTGGAGTCGATTCGCGGAAATCCCTGGCGTGGTCGCGATTAAGATTGCCCCATTCAATCGCTACCGTTCGCTTGACGTCATCCGTGCGGTCGCCGAATCCGGGCGCGCTCACGAAATCGCCCTTTACACGGGCAATGACGATTCGATCGTCACGGATCTACTCACCGAACATGCTGTGCGAACCCCTGAAGGCACCTTGAGGCTCCGCATCTGCGGCGGTTTACTCGGCCAATGGGCCTGCGGGACCCGTCGCGCCGTCGAACTTCTTGATGAGTGCAAGGGTTGTCGTGATGCCGAGATGATCCCGAGTTCGATCCTGACCCTTGGCGCGGAGATCACCGATTCGAATGCCGCTATCTTCGATGCCGCCAATGGTTTCAAGGGATGCATCGCAGGTATTCATGAAATTCTTCGTCGCCAAGGGTTGCTAGAAGGCACGTGGTGCCTCGATCCTCGCGAGGAACTCTCCCCGGGGCAGGCAGAGGAGATCGCGCGTATCTATCAGGCGTATCCGCACTTGACCGACGAAGAGTTCATTCTTCAAAACCGCGACGCTTGGTTGCGATGATGCCCGAACAGGCAGGTCGGAGACGCTGCCCACATTTTTCAAAACGAGAACTGCTGGTCGAGCGCCCTTTGTTCGGTTGCCTTTTCTTCTTGGGATGGACAATGGTTTATGAGAACTGGGTAAGGGCGATCTTCTCGCCGGTGACTTTGGTTGTCATCAAAGTCACCTTATATTTCTTTCCGGCTTTGTCGTAAGTGATCCATTCACCCACCTGATGTCCGTTCTCGAAATGGCCGGAGCGAGACTTGGTCCCATCCCTCCGAAACCACTCCCAATAACCCGTGGCGCTTCCATCCTGGCTTTGACCGACGGCCCATACGCTTCCGTCCTTATGATATTGTGTGAAAGGTTGAGGTTTCAAGGTGTCAAATGGTGCCATGGCGATGCTTTAGCCATCGCGAGATCTTGCCAACGCCGCCCTAGATCCGTTTCTCGTCGGCGTCGATGAAATCTACAAATAGCCGGATGTCATCGCGATGTCCCTGACCCGCCGGGTCGTCCGCCTTCGGATAGTCCAACATCGTCTCCCGGTGGATCTGCTTCTCGGCGTCGGACTTCGCCGCACGACTTTGAACCCAATCTGCCACCTGGCCGTCGGTGATCGAGCCGCGCACCACTTCAATGAACTCTTCATGCTACACGCCAACCGCCTTCAGCCACCACTCGTCGAAACCCTTGCCGAAGTTCGGCTGATAGTCCGGGTGTAGTTTTTCCGCCAGATGCAGCCTGATCTTATCGACATACCGGGGCAAGTGCATCCAGCCGGCCATCTGCTCCCGGGGGCTTCGCGGGTAAATGATTGCTTCCATGGCACCATCATTCTCAGTTAGCCGGTCGTTTTCAACCGTAAACTCCTGGGCGCTCTCCAAATTCAAAAGCCCTGAAGGCTCAGAACTCCTGACATCGTGCCCGGGATTCCAGGCGACGTGGAACTATCCTGACACCACCACGGGCGACCATAACTTCAAAATCAACGGATTACGCCCGCGAAGCCCGCCCCAAGGACTTCCTCCAGTCAACTTTCGTGTCCGGCGAGATCCATAATTTTGTTGATGCCATCCATGTTCGCCTCAACTCCGAAGACGCCACTACCGGGTTATTCCTTGCCGAAGGACCAAAGGGCGTCGGTAAATCTCATGGCCTTCTGATTCCCCTTCACCTGACCAGCTCTCCGGGGGACTGCCAGGGGTGGCTGTCCGAGAATAAACTCACGTTTTCCACTCCAGCGGGCACGCGGGTTCTATGGCGTAAATTCACTGATTTTCCTCTCGAATCCCTTTGGGGCGTCATCGCCCAACAACTCAAATTTGATTTTCGCCTCGATCAACCTCCCGACACTAACCAATTCCGCGCCGCGCTCGATGGCAAGAAGCTCGTTCTGGTTTTCGACGAACTCGAAAGCGGGGTTCGTTCCATCAGCGACACCGCTCTCCGCCAGCGCAATTTGAATTTCCTCCAGATGATTTCTGAAGAGTCGAACCGCGCCGGCTCAAACGTCGTGCTCATCGCCTCCGTCTATGATGGAAATCTCGAACCCGGCCTCACGCTGAAACGGCTTCCTCGGGTCGAACTCCGCTTCCAGGATTCCGCTGACCGCCGCAAAGTCCTCTTTCACCGGCTCTTCAAAAAATCTCCGCTAAATCCGTCCCCTGAGATCAACGCTATAGTTCAAAGTTACCTCAACACATGGCGACGGTTCGGCATTGATATTCCTCCCGACTACGCCGACCTGTTGCGTCAATCATTTCCTTTCACGCCGGAACTGCTCGATGTCGCTCTCGTTCGCATTCGACAATCAAAGGGTGGCTTCCAAGGCACTCGCGGTGCGCTGGGTTTTCTTGCCGCCTTGGTTCGCGGTCGCTGCGACTCCACGCACCTGATTACAATGGCTGACGCCAGCCTCCTCAATACCGAACTCCGCAGTTGGCTTGCTGACCTCGACCCATCCCGAAACCTTCTGACCTGCGCCGAATCAAACCTGCGCGAACTCCGCAGCAATCCGTTCTCGGATCAGATTGCTGCGGCGACGCTCCTCGCCAGCCTTGCCCCGTCACCCAGCGCCTCGGCATTCAGGGCATCGCTACCGCCGACAAGTCTTTCGACGGCGTGCAGGGCATCATCGTTTACAAACCCGAAGACATAATGCCGTCATGAGTAATTCACCCTTCGATCCCAAGTCGCCGTTGTTTCCGTGGTATCCACCGCCGGTCACGCCCCAACCTGTCACGCCATCTTTGATCGCCTATTTGCAAAATGCGCCGTTCAGCGGCGACACCACTTGTTTTCGCGCCAACGGCGCTAAGGCCGGTTCGGTCGAGGCGCGATACCGCGACACTTGGGATCGAGCGGATCAGGGTTCATCGGCCACGGTTGTCCGGGTTTCCATCAACGGCCAATGCGACGTGGACGAAAGCGGGTTCGACGCCGAACGGCTGGACACCGGCCACTACTCCGGCGCAAATGCCCTCGCCGCCCTACCAGTGGAAGCCGAAGCCCGCGCTGAAGAAGCCATCCGCCTTCGGACCGCATCCCGCCGCACCGAAATGCCGGAAGGCACAATCGTCCGCTGTGATTTACTTGGCGTCTCCGCCATCGCAACATGAGTGGTTCTGGTGAAACAGAGGCGGACGCTCATGTGCCCAACAATGCCAGGAGCCGGAAGGAGATTCGTGACCACCCACTCATGGGCTTCCGCAGGATTGAAATGAATTCCGGGGCGCAATAGGGGCGGTGTGTCGGATAGGAAGCCAGGGTGGTTCATCTTGTCGGCGAGGTTGCTTTGGAATTTGGCGGCGGTGATGGGTTTACCTTCGGCCTTCATATAGTGACTAAAGATCTCGACCACCTCGTTGGCAGCAAGAAGGCCCGATTCCTGCGCGTGCCAGAGATCGAAGAGATCCCGCCCCTTCGGCCGTTGATAGAGGGCACGGAGTTTGGTCCCAAGCAGTTCTGACGTGGAATAGATGGGGAGCATGGCGACGCCCGTGAACCAGCGAGATTGGACGGTAAATTCGGAATGTTGCAATGGCTGGAGGCACATGTGCTCCCGCGTGTTGATCTCGATTTTCAGGCGCATGCGAATGACGGGCGGCAGCTCAGATTCAAAGCGGTAGATGAGCCTGGCTCCGCGCGGCCCGACGTTGCTCTTGGGCGAGTCCAGCCACGGATCCAGCCGCGCGCGGAGACGATCCAGAGTTTCGCCGATCAGTTCTTCTCGAATCTGCACGAAATCCAGATCTTCGGAGTAACGGGCCGGAGGTCGGAGAATGATTTTGTGCAACGCGGTTCCGCCCCGGAAAAGCAGCCGATCACGCAATGCCAGGTCGGAGTAGATTT
This sequence comes from Akkermansia muciniphila, assembly GCA_945865375.1. Taxonomy (GTDB): domain Bacteria; phylum Verrucomicrobiota; class Verrucomicrobiia; order Limisphaerales; family F1-80-MAGS106; genus F1-80-MAGS106. The sequence goes on from CAMBEJ010000035.1 coordinate 10,665, forward strand.
CGACCATCCCGCCGGATAACACGAGGTCCTGTTCCACCTGAGCGGGAGACCCAGGGGCATTGATGCGACCACTCGGTAAGGTAAGCGGGGGAAATCATAAGTCGGATTGAGGATCCGCGTTTTCCACCACGCGCCAGCGGTTCTTGGCAGAGTAGTAACGTAGGCCCAAGAACCGCATGAGGTCGGTTCTTCGCTGTTTTCGGTGGAATGCAAAGGTTTTGGAGTGGGGATGACCCGAGAGGGTTGAAGGAACTTAGCCAGGGGCAAACGAGTCTGCGAGTGCCGCCCCTGGATCCCAGCCCCAATGGCAGTCGCCCCCTCCTTCGCCAAGGCTACGGCGGGCAGGCCCTCCTTCGCCAAGGCTTCCGCCTTCGCTCAAGCTACGGTGGACGGGACGGCGGGCAGGCCCTCCTTCGCCAAGGCTTCCGCCTTCGCTCAAGCTACGGTGGACGGGACGGCGGGCAGGCCGGAGGGCCGATGGATTGGGTCTGAGCACTACAGCGACACTTTCGAGGCCTGGAGCGCGGCATTCAGGCTGCTGCAACTTCCAACTGCAAATTGGAGCGCTCCTCAATGCCGCGGCGCCGTCAAGTACGCACGCTAGGGCAGCGTAAACGCCGCGCTCCGGTCGAAAACGGCAAATGTCGCTGTAGTGTTAGAAACCAACCCGAGGAATACCGTGTCGACAAACCGGCGTCTTGCGATTCTGACAGGCTGATAATATCATGTCGCCATGAAAACGCTTTCTGTAAAGCTTCCGGCGCCGCTGGCTGGCTGGCTGGCTCTCCAAGCGATCGAAGGAACTCGGACATACTCAATCCGATCTGGTGCCCTAAGAGCTGGAGGAGCAAAGGACGGGAAAAAATCGCCCCAAATCCTGCGCCGAATTGATGGCCGATCTCGACGGCGATTTTGAAGGGCCGTCCGATCTTTCAACGGACCCGAATTACATGACAAACTGCCCCCATGAAGGGATTCACCTTTACCACTCAATCCGATTTCCGCTGGAAATGGTTGATCTGCCTCGGGGCGGCCGTCGCGCTCATTGCCGCCGCCCGATATTTAGACGTGCAAGATCTGTTCAAGCAGGCGCTCGATTGGGTCGGGCAACTCGGGCCCTGGAGAGCACTCATCTTCATCGCGATTTACGTGGTGGCGACGGTGCTGTTTGTTCCGGGATCGGTGCTGACGATCGGCGCGGGCGCGGTGTTCGGCGTGGTCTGGGGTTCGATTTACGCTTCCATCGCGGCGACTCTGGGAGCGACCTGCGCGTTTCTCGTGGGCCGCTACCTCGCCCGCGACGCCATCGCCCGTAAGATTGAAGGCAACCGACGCTTTGCTGCTATCGACAGGGCCGTGGCGAATGAAGGTTGGAAAATCGTCGGGCTGACCCGGCTCTCGCCGGTGTTTCCGTTCACGCTGCTGAACTACGCCTTCGGCGTCACGCGCGTGAAGCTCGGCCATTACGTGCTCGCGTCGTGGATCGGCATGATGCCCGGCACTGTGATGTATGTGTATCTCGGTTCGCTGGCCAAGGCCGCCTCGGGTGAACGGACGCGCACCACCGGCGAATGGGTGTTCTACGGCGTTGGGCTGCTCGCCACCGTGGCGGTGACCCTCTTCGTCACACGCATCGCCAAGCAGGCGATCGCGAAGAAAATCATATCTTAGAGCCTATCAGGAAAAGGCTATGACCGAACGAACTTCACCGCCCGTCCTCCCGTGGGACGCTCCGAGCGGCTGTAAAGAACACAGTCGCTTCGTGCTCGCGCCCCAATCCGAACATCGCGCGCTCAAAGCCAAAGTGTGGACCCCTCCGGTCATCGCTCACGGCCGTCTTTACTGCCGTCTTTACTTGCGTGATCAGGACTATCTAGTGTGTTATCACATTTCTTTGGATGCCACGACGTCCAAGAGCACGAACCCGCGCCAACCATGATCCGGCCACTGATGGGCAATGGGTCTTTGGGGCCGGGAAAAGTTCCATGGCACTGCAGGCGATACTCTTAGCCGGATTGACCGCTGTCCTGAGCGGAGGCTATCCGGCATTCGCCGCCGCGCCGGATGCCGCCGCGCGCGCGCCCGTCAGCTACGACGACGACATCAAGCCCGTGCTGGAATTGCATTGCCTCAAATGTCACGGGCCGGAAAAGCAGAAAGGCGGTCTGCGGCTCGATCACAAGGCGGGCGCGTTCAAGGGCGGAGACTCGGGTGAACGCGGCATTGTGCCGGGCCACTCCAGCCAGAGTCGGTTGTTCCAGATGGTGTCGTCGAAGAAGGACGATGAGCGAATGCCGCCGAAGGGCGAGCCGTTCAATGAGAAACAACTCGACCTGTTGCGGCGCTGGATTGATACGGGAGCTGAGTGGTCGGAGTCGGGCACGAACGCGGCGAAGTTGGGCCGCTCCGAAATGAAGGTGTCCGAGACCGACCGGCAGCACTGGTCGTTTCTGTCGCTGCGCCAAGTCGTGCCTCCGTCGGTGAAGGACAAAGCATGGGTACGCACGCCGGTGGACCAGTTCATCCGCCACGCGCAGGAGGCCAAGGCGATTTTGCCGTCCGCTCCGGCGGACGCCCGGACGCGGGTGCGCCGGATCTATTTCGACCTGATCGGTCTGCCCCCGACGCCCGAAGAAATGGCGCGTTGGGGTGCGCGGGTCGGGAAATCCAGCGATGCTGTCCGCGAACTTGTGGACGAACTTCTCGCCAGTCCGCACTACGGCGAGCGCTGGGCGCGACATTGGCTCGACGTTGCGCGCTACGCCGACAGCAATGGAATGGAGAGCGACAACGATCGACCCAATGCCTACCGCTATCGCGACTTCGTTATCCGCGCGCTGAACGAGGACTTGCCTTACCACACCTTCATTCGGTGGCAGCTTGCCGGGGACGAGATTGAGCCGGACAAACCGGAAGCCATCGCGGCGACGGGCTTCCTCGCGGCTGGGGTGAACGCAGGGCTTCCCGACAAGCTGATGGAAGAGGAAAAGCTCCGCAACCGCGCCAACGAGCTCGACGATATGGTCTCGACGACGGGGCAGGCGATGCTCGGTCTTACGCTCGCTTGCGCGCGCTGTCACGACCACAAATACGACCCACTGCCGACGCGCGACTATTACCGGATGATGCGCGTCTTCAACAGTGGCGACCGAGCTGAAGTGCCGCTGGCGTCGCTCTCCGAGGTGAAGGCGCGCGCGACGGCGATGGCCGCATGGAAAAAGGAATCTGACGCTGCGGTGAAGGAGCGCGATGAGTGGTTGAAAGAAGCGCGCAAGCCCGTCGCGGATACACTGCGGGCGGAACGAATCGCGAAATTGCAAATCACCGACAACGAAAAAAGGCTCCTCCTGGAAAAACGGGATGACTCCGCAGCGAAGAAGCTGGCCGACCGTTTCAAAAAGGAACTCAAGATTGAGGATTCGGAGTACGTGGCCGCGCTGGCGGACGGTGAACAGGCGCGATGGAAGGAGCTCGATGGCCGCGTGAAAGAGCTCGCCCGGCGCAAACCGGGCGAGCTGCCGACGGCGTTCGCATTCGCGGACTTCGCGCCGGAGCCACGCGAGAGCTGGCTCTTTGAGCGCGGCAATTTCATGGCGCGCAAGGAGAAGATGGACCTCGGTTTTCTCACGGTTCTGACCACGGGCAAGACCGCCGACGATTACTGGAAGGCCGCGCGCGACACGAAGCTCCGCGACGACAGCACGCAGCAGCGGCGCGCCTTGGCTGATTGGATGACCGACACGGACCATGGCGCGGGCGCATTGTTGGCGCGCGTGATGGTGAATCGCGTCTGGCAGCATCACTTCGGCGAGGGACTGGTGCGCACGGCCAGCGATTTCGGCACACGCGGCGAACCGCCCACGCATCCGGAGTTGCTCGAATGGCTCACCGGGGAACTCATCCGCAGCGGCTGGAGCGTGAAGCGCCTGCACCGGCTCATCGTGAACAGCGCGGCCTACCAGCAGGCGTCGGCTTTCGACGAAAAGAAATCCGCCCGGGACCCCGAGAACCGCCTGCTCTGGCGTCGCCGTCCGCTGCGGCTCGAATCGGAAACCCTGCGCGACTCGATGCTCGCGGTCGCCGACACGCTCAACTCGGCGGTCTTTGGGCCAGGCTTCAAGCCGCCAATTCCTGCGGAAGCCCTCCAGGCGCGCAACGTGAAAGACCCGTATCCCGGCGATGCCAAAGACACACTGGAGACGCGCCGGCGGACGATCTACATGTTTCACAAGCGCGTTGTGCAGTATCCGCTCATGCAGGCATTCGATGCGCCGGATGCGCAGCAAAGTTGCGGTCGCCGCATGAACACCACGGTGGCTCCGCAGGCGCTGTCGTTGCTCAACGACCCGTTCGTCCGTCTGCGTGCGGAGGAACTGGCCGGGCGCCTGCAAGCCGGCGCAGGCCCTGGAGCCGATGCGCAGATTCAACTGGCCTTTCAGCTCTGTCTCGGCCGCGCACCCGCTCCCGACGAACTCACCGACGCCCGCGTTTTCATCTCGGCGCAGATCGCCGCCCGCGCTCAGCCCGCCGCAAACCAACCGACCGCCGCCGCGCAACGACTTGCGCTCATCGACTTCTGCCAGTCGCTCTTCGGGCTGAACGAATTCATCTACATTGACTGACGCGCCATGAACCCGGCCCACCAACACTGCGGACGCTACGAGTCCTTCACCAGTCGCCGTGATTTTTTGAAAAAGGCCGGCGCTGGCTTTGGCATGCTCGCGCTCGCGGATCTGATGGGGAAGAACAACCAGCTCGCCGCCGCCGCAACGGAGGCGTCCAACCCGATGGCGCCGCGCGCGGCGCATTTTTCACCGAAGGCGAAGTCGGTCATCTGGCTCTTCATGGAAGGCGCGCCGAGCGCGGTGGACATGTTCGACCCGAAGCCCGAGCTGACCAAGCGAGACGGCCAGCGCATCGACATTGATGTGTTCAACGGCAACCCTGGTCCACTGATGAAATCACCGTTCAGCTTTGCCCAATATGGTGAGTCCGGCGCGTGGGTTTGCGAGCATTACCCGAATGTCGCTCAGCACGTGGATGACTTCGCCTTCGTGAAATCGTTTTACAGCGAATCCAACGACCACGTTCCCGCACTCTACCAGATCAACACCGGCATCCCGCGGCCCGGCTTTCCCAGTGCCGGTTCGTGGGTCACCTACGGCCTCGGGTCGGGGAACAACAACCTGCCCGGCTACGTGGTGCTCGGAAACAATCAAGGCGTGAAAGGAGGCAATCTCAACTGGAGCTCCGGCTTTCTCCCGACCACGCATCAAGGCACGCTCTTCCGAGCCGGTGCCACGCCGGTCATCAACCTCACGCGGCCCCGCGACGTTTCCCGCGCTAACCAGCGTGCGCAGCTCGATCTAATGGCGAGGCTCAATCAGCGCCACCTCGACGCGCGACCCGGCGAAGCGGAGTTGCTCGGGCGCATTCAGAGCTTCGAACTCGCCTATCGCATGCAGGCGGAGGCGACGGATCTCGTGGACTTCAGCAAGGAATCCGCCGCCACGCGCGAGATGTATGGCATCGACAAAGATGAGACGCGTTCCTACGGGTCGAAATGCCTGATGGCCCGCCGCCTCGTCGAGCGGGGCGTGCGTTTTGTGCAGGTCTATAGCGATGGCGAATGGGACGCGCACAGCGACCTCAACGGCAATCACAAGGGCCACTGCCGCGCGACCGACAAACCGATTCATGCCCTGCTCACCGACCTCAAGCGCGCCGGCCTCATCAACGAAACACTCGTCATCTGGGGCGGCGAATTCGGCCGCATGCCCGTCTCGCAGGGGAACGGCGGGCGCGACCACAATCCGAATGGCTTCGGCATGTTCATGACCGGCGCTGGCATCAAGCCTGGCACCAGCTACGGGGAACTCGACGAGATCGGCTATCGCGCCGCCGTGGACCGCGTCTCTGTCCACGACCTCCACGCCACGATGCTCCATCTGCTCGGCATTGATCACAAGCAGCTCACCTATTTCCACAACGGTCGCCGCTACCGTCTCACCGACGTGGCGGGCGAGGTGTTGCAGAAGATTCTGGTGTGAAACTCAAAGAGTCACCGCAAATGAGAACGTGGACACTACGCGGAGCTCACGGTTGCTCGACTCGAGTGAGACGGTCGGTCGGAGGGGGCGTGAGCTCCTGGGTTTGACCGCCGGGCCATCGGATTGAAAGCGCATCGAGGTGATCCGATTTTCCGAGGCCGAGGGTGATTACGGATTCGGATTGCGAAAGATAGCTGCGCGTCGGCATGATCTGGCGTGTGAGGGTTTGCTCCCCGATTTTAGCGGTGACAACCGCGCCGATGGCGTCTCGGTTGGCTTTCTTCCCGATCAACTTGAGCCGGACCCAGTGATGGTTGAGTCTCTGGTCGTTGCGCAAGAGTTTGGGAATGCCGCCAACCTGCATCAGCAACACGTCCAGGTCGCCGTCCCCATCGATGTCGGCAAACGCGGATCCGCGTCCGACAATGGGTTCATAAAGGTCCGGGCCGGATTGCGCGGCGGTCACGGGTGTAAAACACGGGCTTCTGTCCGGGCCCCCATTCCAGAAAAGCTGCGCGGACTGTTTGTAGTGTTGGCTCTGTTGCACTTTGTTGATTTCCTCCTCGAGATGCCCGTTGCACGTGAGCAAGTCCAGGCGCCCGTCCAGATCGTAATCGAAGAAAAACACGCCGAATTTGAGCATCAACCGCCCCGCGGGACCCACGCCTTCGTTGAGGGCCTCATCAGCGAAAGTGAGCGGCTGGTTTTGAGAGACGTACAGCGCCGACATTTCGTTTGCAAAATTGGCGATCACAATGCCCAGAGCGGCATCGTTCCGATACCACCCTGTATCGATCCCCATGGCGCCGCGTGTGTTTCCATAGCTGTCGAAGGCGATGCCCGAGACAGCGCCGATGTCTTTGAACGTACCGTCCTTTTGGTTGAGAAAGACAAAGTTCTGAACCGTGTCATTGGCCACCACGAGATCGATCCATCCGTCGTTGTTGAGGTCCACGGGGGCCACCGCCATGGATTTTGCTGCGGGAACTCCGGTTGAGGGGTTCTTGATCTGAACACCCGCCTTGTCTGAAATATCGGTGAAGGCCCCATTGCCGTTGTTGCGATAGAGGCTGGGAAAAGCACCCGCAAAGTTCATGGGTGGTCCGTAGGCACGGCCCACTCCGACGAGTTTGTAACCCACTTCCAGATCGATTTCCTTCGACCACTTGACGTAGTTGCAGACAAACAGGTCAAGGTCTCCGTCGTTGTCCACATCCACCCACGCAGCCCCAGTGCTCCATCCCGAACCAGCCCCCTCCACGCCAGCCTGGGTTGTGATTTCCTTGAACTTTCCGTTGCCCAGGTTTCTGAAGAGGTGATTGCCGCCGACGGCCGTGAAGAAGATGTCTGCAAGTCCGTCATTGTCAAAATCCCCCACGGCTGCGCCCATGCCATAAAACGGCACGTCGAGACCTGAGTTCTGAGTCACGTCGGTGAAATGACCCTCGCCATCGTTTTGGTAAAGGGCGAGGGTGGGTTGCGCCCTTTCGGCGGATTGTTTCCACGGCCAGAAACCGCTGTTGACGAGGATCAGATCCTGGTCGCCGTCGTTGTCGAAGTCGATGAAAGCGCAACCCCCACCCATGGTTTCAGGCAGCAGTTTGTCTCCGTAGGCCCCATTGACATGTGTGAAGCGGATCCCAGAAGCTGCGGTGATGTCTAAAAACGGGACCTGAGGAATTTCAACGGGCGCGGATTTGGCTGCGACAGGCGCGGCGAGCGCGGTCTTCCTCGTGACCGGGACTGCCTTTTTCTTGCTGAAGACCAAGAGGAGTGCGGCTGCTGTGGCGATCAGCGCAATTGCCGCGACGAGGGACACTTTGAAGGCGCGGCCGATGACGGCATCATCGAAATGCGCCAGTTCCTCGCTTTGTGGACCGCCGGCGGGTTTGGTTTCAGGCGTGTTGCGCCTGAGTGATTTCTTGTCTGGATTGTTGGAACTCATCCGCGTCTTGAGCGTGATTCACGCACGATTGCGGCCTCAAGCCAATTCTTTAATTTTCCAGCGATCAACGGCCGTCCCTAGGATCATTCGCAACGTTCGAAACGAGGAACCTTCGAGGAGGTGCTGCGCCATCGAATATCCGAGCAAAAAACGCCTCAAATACGCAAGCTTACCATGTCCTTTGCGAGCAGTTCTCATCTTGAACGATGTGTCGGTTCTTTGATGCTAGGAACTCCAACGCGGCTGTTCGGTCACGGTGTAACTGACGCCACAGCTTGAGCAGCGGTCGCTCTCTCCGACGGATGTTGCGAACATTAAGACACAAGGTGTCCATTCCGTCGCGCAGCGTTTCGTAACCGTGCCGCTCCATGTAGGCGATTGCTGTCGGCTGATCTTCCGGCTTCAGGTGGGCGTGCTCGAAGATCACCAGGCGCGGATGAAACCGTCCGAAGTCAATGTTCTTGAGCAGTTCGAAATCGTAGCCTTCAGTGTCGATGTGCAGGACATCGAGCGCGTCAACGCCGTGGCGTCGGCACAGCGTGTCGAAAGTGACGGCCGACACGTCGATCTGCACGATTCTCCTTTCGATATCCGGAATCACCGATGCATGCTTCGCGATGACCTCTCGGCGGAACGAGCCCAGCGCATCTTACCAGTCCGGCAAGCCTTCGGCCAGGAAGTCCTTGACCGGCGCGAGGCGGTAGAATGGCAACACGCCGTCGCGGTCGGCGATCGCCAGGTTTTCGAAGCGCAGGCGTTCTTTACAAATGGAATAGTTCCTGAACAGCTGAGCGAAAAGGTCGGGAACAGGCTCGACCAGGATACCGCGCCATGCGGAGCCCATGATATGACGGCGCAGCGGGTCTAAGTTCAGGCCGTCCCGCCGTCGTTGGAGCCGATCTGGACAAAGAACGCCTCGGGGTTCATCGCTGCAAACGCTTCGAGCAGCCGTTGGTTAGGATCCTCGTCAAAGAATTCTGGGGATGAATCTAAGCAACCTCCTGCTTGAGTTAGCTCAGGGTCGGATCCCATATGGAATGGAGATGTCGCATTACTTGTCGTGGCCCGATATTTACCCCGCTCTCTTCAATGTTCCTAAACTGCGTCGTCCAACCGATGGCCGGATGGAGGATGTGAGGGCGACCCGCGATGCCACCACGAGTCCCCGTCGTGTTCGGTCACGGGTAAGTATTCCGTTTCCACGGCTCCAGCGACGGTGACATTCCGGGGGCTCTGGGACAAGGACAAAGCCTCGGAACGCCTGACACCATGGAAAGTGGGTTGCATCGTCCTCCGCCAAAAGGCCTCGGGTACGGACGCGCAACAACGGGCGGAACTGCCAAGCCTGTCCGACGCCATTGGAGCTAGTTGGCTTAGCCTTCAGGGTGGGGGAACGGCAACGCGTTGCGGACGGCTTGAGGCTTTACTCTGTCTACAGAATGTGAACATCCTCCTCCAAGCGCCACTTTCAGAAGCGCCTTATTTCTCATGGATCTGGAATGGATTTCCTTGCCCAAAAACTCCCGAATCATCTATTCTCGTTCTACCTTAAAAGCGCAAATTGCTAGCAGGCATGCGGTTCTCCGTCCACAAACGCCGTGCCCCGTGACGTGGCGCAAACGCGGCGGCTGGCGTGGAGCATTGGATCGATATCCGGCGTGCAAGTCACCCGCCGCACGCGGTCATCATCTGACGTCGACCACAGCCCTCATCTCTTGATGCACACTCCCGAGCAACGTCGAGCCGTTTTGTATTTGGTAGCGGCGGCGTTCCTCTGGAGCGTCGGGGGACTGTTGATCAAGTGGGTGCAGTGGCATCCGATCGCGATCGCGGGAATGCGGAGTTTGATAGCGGCCATCACCCTGTGGGCCGTCACGCCGAGGTTTGAGTGGCGCTTTGGCCGCGACCAGTGGATCGGTGCCATTCTGTACACCATGACGGTGATGCTGTTCGTGGTGGCGAACAAATTGACCACCGCCGCCAACGCGATATTTCTTCAATACACCGCTCCAATCTACATTGCACTGTTTGGGGCCTGGTTTTTGAAGGAGCATCCGACCCGGCTCGACTGGGCTTTGATGGCGCTGGCGCAGGGCGGTACAGCGCTTTTCTTTTTGGATCAATTTCAAGGCTCAGGTTTTTGGGGGAACGTCTGCGCGCTGGCGAGCGGGATGAGTTTCGCTGCGCTGACGTTGCACTTGCGACGACACCGCGACGCCTCCCCTGTGGCCTCCGTTTTTCTTGGGAACCTGCTCACCTTCGCCCTCGGTTGCCCGTTCATGTTCGAGAGCCAACCGTCGGTGAAGGGATGGCTGGGATTGGTTTTGCTCGGGGTGTTCCAGCTCGGGTTGAGTTACAAGCTCTACACCGTGGCGATCCGCCATGTGCGTGCGCTGGAGGCGAGTTTGATCGGAACCCTGGAGCCGGTTCTCAACCCGATCTGGGTGTTGCTGTTTCTGGGCGAAAAGCCCGGCCCATGGGCGGTCGCCGGAGGGTGCATCGTGATCGGTGCCGTCAGCGTGCGCGCCGTGGCGACGGCTCGAGGCGCGAAGAGCCTGGGCTGATGGGGCGCTTGCGGATTCCTCGATTGTTCGTCATCGTAATCTGAAGCGTCAGCTTAATCCTTCGCTGCTCTGGAACAGAGCGGTGGATTACGATTACGATTACGATTACGATTACGATTACGATTAGGAGTTCGGAATTGGAGTTGCTCGAGCATCACACTAAGCGGGTGCCTTTTATTGAATTCAGAAACTGGTCGGAAAATGACGAACCCATTTTCATTGTCCCAACGGTCGGAGATGCTTAAGGTTGTTCGACAACTCCAAGAATAATTTCATTTGAACCCACCATGAAAACTGCCGTCAGCCGCCGCCGGTTCCTCCGCCAATCCACAAGTGCAGGCGCGGGATTGCTCATTCTCCGGAACAGCAAACTCGCCTTCGCTTACGAGGCCAACAGCAAGCTCAACATTGCCGGCATCGGCGTTGGTGGACAGGGCAGGGGTAGCCTCGATGCCTTTCACAATTATGGACACAACATTGTGGCCCTTTGTGACGTGGACGCCAAACGGGCCGGCGACATCTACAAGAAGCATCCCTCGGCAAAAGCCTATCAGGACTTCCGGAAGATGTTTGATGAGATGGAGAAGGGAATTGATGCCGTTCTCGTCGCTACCCCCGACCACACACACGCGGTTGCGGCGGTGGCCGCCATGAAACGTGGCAAGCATGTCTATTGTGAGAAGCCGCTGACCCGGACGGTGCAGGAGGCGCGAGTGATGAGGGAAACCGCCGCTCAGCACAAGGTGGTCACACAGATGGGCAACCAGGGGTCGGCTGAGAGCCGTCTCCGCCGCGCGGTGGAACTGGTCTGGGGCGGGGTCATCGGCGAGGTTCGTGAGGCGCATGTCTGGTTTGACGGGGGGAACGGGCCGATGACCCGGCCGGCTGATGCTCCGCCGGTTCCCAACGAACTCAACTGGGACCTCTGGCTTGGGCCCGCAGCGTGGCGTCCTTATCATCCCTCCTACGTGCCGGCGAGCTGGCGGAGCTGGCGAGCCTTCGGAAGCGGCATCGTCGGCGATTTTGCCTGTCACACCGCCAACATCATGTTCCGCGCCTTGCACCTTGAACAACTCTGGGACAAGTCCAAGAGCCCGGGCTCAACGAAGGTGATTCGCTTCCAGGCATGGCCTTCTGAGATGGATCAGGAAGGCTATCCGACATCGCTCCGGGTGGTCATGGACATCCCCGCACGCGGAGAACTGCCTCCGTTCAAGCTGACTTGGTATGCGAAGGAGAAGCCGTCTGAGGATTTGATGCTTGGTCACAAGCGCGGGGGCTGGGGAGATCTTCTGGTAGGATCAAAGGGCTCAATTTATTCTGACAACCCTTGGAATGCACACTACGTGCTGCTTCCTGAGAGCCGGTTTGAAGACTTTAGCGGGGGTCCTGCCGAATCGATTCCGCGCGTCAAAAGTCACCAGTGGGAATGGGTCGAAGCCTGCAAGGGTAGCGGAAAGACCTTCTCCGGTTTCGAAATCGGTGGTCCCCTCACCGAGCTCGCACAACTCGCTAATCTTGCTTCACTGGTCGAAGGACCGCTGGAATACGATACCTTGAGCGGGCACATTCTGAACTCCAATGCAGCCAGCAACCTTCTGCATCGCGAGTATCGCAAGGGCTGGTCCCTGTAAATGGGTTCTTGATGGGGCTATTGGATCAACCGCCTTTATTTCACTTTTCGCGTCGCTCGTTCCTGCAGCCAGGCGACGTCTTTGTTGTTCGGTGACGCGACACCCAACGGGATTGGTTGACCCTTCTTGAGCTTTGGGCAGGTGCGTGGATCGAGCCATTTCTTGATTTCAGCATGACCGTCAGCAAAAGAGAAACCAGCGGCATTATTGTGGTAGCTCGCCGGGTAATCGACGATCATGGTGCCGGTCATGCTCGGATAGCCGTTCATTTGCGTCACCCAAAACCCATCGTTCATGCTGTCCTCGCGTTCGTCGAGCAACACCCAGGTCATTGTGGGACCCGGATCGGTCATATCGCCTAATTTCCGATAAACCCGCCACGTGTTGGCCGGCCATCCATCCTGTGTCGGGCCTGAGTTATACGGCAGTTCCCCATTTCCACCGACGAAGTTGCTCATGGACATGCTTCGGACCCGTTTCACCGTCTGGCCTTTGAACGCTCCCGTGGTCGGCTTCACAGTGCTCTGATCTGCCGGGCACTTCCAAATGCCGGCAGATCCGCCACAGTAGGTCCAGAGCGGACTTTTCTGGAGATCCTGAGCGACATCCCAGTTTGAAGGGTTTCCGCCGCTAAAATCTAACGAACTGGTCCCAACATACCCGAATTTCGATCCGTAACCTTCCACCACACGATCGTTATTGTCTTCCGCGTAGAATCTCCAAGCCAGCATCAACTGCTTGTTGTTATTCATGCAGAGGATCCCTTGGGCTTTCGTTTTGGCCTTTGACAGGGCAGGCAGGAGCATCCCCGCCAGAATCGCAATGATGGCGATGACGACGAGAAGTTCGATGAGCGTGAAGCCATGCAACGGTCTCAGAGAGACTCTCTGGGGTTGATCGGGAGAGCCGAGGAAGTTGATAGGTGTGATCATAAGTAAATGGGGAAATTAGAGATATCGATTTCGAATCTATACCCCTTCCGGTGGGAGCGAAAGAAAAGTTTTTCAGCGCGGATCAGGTGGACCCCATCTGGCCCTCCTTGGCGCCTTGAGAACAACGCAGATCATGCCCGCGCTCCTAATCCTACTCGTAATCCTACTCGTAATCGTAATCGTAATCGTGCTCGTAATCGTAATCGTAATCGTAATCCACCCCTCTGTTTCAAGGGCAACTCCCGAGGATTATGAGTCAGATTACGAGTCAGGTGAAAGTTCAGAGGTCGCAGTGTCTCCTTCATCTTCCTTCGATCAAGACGGAGCCCCTCTCGAAATGAAAACACGGCAACCGGGCAATCGGACTCGCAACATCCGAGGTCATGCCATCCTGTCCCACATGACCGGCGCGTCAGAAATCTGCGCCAACCGCAGATCAGCCCAGACAGGGAAAATCCAGCGACCGAGAAAACCCCGTATCCTGCCGAGGCTGCCCACAGCCGCTCGCGGAATGCTGCCGAAAACAAATCCCGCAACTGCCGCGAGGCGGTCGCGGGCTCATCGGACGGTTGTCTCCCTCGCAAACCAAACAGAGGCAAGCCATTTTGCCCGGCGAGCCAGGATTCTTCGCGACGAGTTGCGGTATTTTCGATTTGGGTGCGCGTTTCACGTTAAGCCCGAAAGCCGAAACTCATCTACAGAAGGGAACGAAGAGAACGAAGGAGCAACGGGTTGCAGCTTCCACACCGGAACATTTGTTGGCACCTGTGATGGCTCCGGAAACCCTTCTTGCTTCGTTTCCTTTGTTCCCTTCTGTAGATCAGACTTCGGTTTTCGGGTTAAGAAAACACTTTGGCAATCGGGTGCGTGTCACGTTCCTCCATGCTGGCCTCGCCTGCATTGGAGGCCAGGGCTGATTCAAGAAAACGGAGCGCCGGCTTCCATCCGGCCTTGGTTCAACGATCCGCCGGTCGCGCACCCAAGCCGATTGGAAATCGGCGCTCCGTCCCGTCTGGCCGGGCGGTCGCTGTTTTTCTTGAATCAGCCCTGATTGGAGGCCGATCGGGGCAAAACTCACTCTTTATCGCCAAGTCCGGCCCTGCGGCCCCGCGTTTTTCGGGGCCACAGGGCAATCAGGACCTTGCGGAGTTCGCAAAATCAATTGGAAGGAAGGAGTAGTCAAAGCTATTAAAATTCGGCACTGTCAGATCGAGATGATCACGAAGGTTCGCCGCGTCGAGTTGAAACCAGCTTATCAGCGAAGACACCACGCACCGCTTGGGTCGAGTGCCGGATCCCGGACTCTTTTCGCCTCGGGACCGGGAGGGTGGGTGGCTTGAAAATTCAAGTGGGCGTGCGAATTCGAAATTCAGTGCTGGGCGCGCTGTCTTTTTGCCTTTCGCTGTTCGCGCACGGCCAAGAGCCAGCCGTTGGGTTTGCGAGGCCGACGTCAGCGGAGACGGTGGTTCTCCCCAACTCCGTCCCCGACCCCATCGAACCCTTGAATCGCGTTGTGTGGGCCTTCAACAAGGCCGTCATGACCCGTGTCATCAAGCCAACCAGCAAGATTTACCGTTTTCTCGTCGTGAAATCCATCAGAACTGGCATTGGGAATATTGGCAGGAACCTGACTTACTCGGGACGGCTGATCAACAACCTCCTCCAGGGAAAGTGGCACGGAGCTCGCGATGAATCCTACCGGTTCGTTTATAACAGCACGTTCGGCGTTGCCGGATTCTTCGACGTGGCGGACAAACGGAAGATTCCCAAGTCGGACGCGGATTTCGGCCAGACTTTCGGCCAGTGGGGCTGGAAGCCGGGTTGTTTCCTGATGCTGCCGATTTTCGGACCCAGCAACGAGCGGGATACCCTCGGCCTAGCCGCCGACACGGCCGCCAATCCGTTGCTTTACATCGCTCCCTACCAATTGGACGTGGACAATCCGCTGACCTATCTCGGCCCCTACAGCTATTTCCACTACTCGGTCATGTACAACGATTTCTCCGACACCGTGGACGAAACCGTGCGCTTCAGTCAGGCCGAAATGGATCCTTATTCAGAGGTTCAGTACGCCTGGACTTTCGCGCGACAGAACCGGGTTGCGGATTTCCAAGTGAAGGGGGAACAAGACCCAGCCTCGCTGGAAACCCTCGAATCCGTGTTCTTCACCTACAAAGACCTTGAATTCCCAGGCCGCGGCAAGACCAAGTCGGTGTTGATTCCGCAAACGGGCCGGAAATTAAAATACACCTTTTGGTTGCAATCGGGAAAAGCGCCCGTGGTGTATATCGTTCCCGGGTTGGGCTCTCATCGGCTGTCACAAGCCTCGATTGCGTTGGCCGAGTTGGTTTACAAAAAGGGCTATTCCGCCGTGTGCGTCAGCAGCGCGTTCAACTCGGAGTTCATGGAACACGCTTCGACCTCGGCATTGCCGGCTCATCTGCCCGCGGACGGACACGATGTGCACGTCGCGCTGACGGAAATCGATCGCCGCTTAAATGCGTTGTATCCAGATCGTTTGGGCGACAAAGCGCTGATGGGCTATTCCATGGGCGCGCTCCATTCTTTGTTCATTGCCGCTGCCGTATCGACGAATCCGCCTCCGTCTGACTTCCGCGCGACAAGTCAGTTGCCTGTCCACCGAAGCATCGGCGAAGGCGGACCGTTGCTCAAGTTTGACCGCTACGTTGCCATCAGCAGCCCGGTCCGATTGCTCCATGGAGTTTCAAAGTTGGACGAATACTACAGGGAAGCCCTGAAATGGCCGGGCGCGGAACGAACCGACAATATTGAAAACACTTTTTTGAAGGTATCCGCTTTGAGTAAGAGCACACTCACGCCGCAGACCTCGCTGCCCTTCAGTGCCATCGAGTCCAAGTTTCTCATCGGGCTGAGGTTTCGACTCATACTGCGGGATATTATTTTCAGCAGTCAGCGGCGAAATAGCCAGGGAGTTCTGCGACAACCGGTCAGTAATTGGAGGCGGGACCCGGTGTATCAGGAAATCATCCAAAATTCGTACCAGGATTATTTCGAGAAGTTTGCGATGCCGTATTATCGGACCCGGGGCTTGGCGTCGGGGACTGCGGCAGCGCTGGAGAAAGCCGGTGATTTGCGGACGTATGAGGGGGGTTTGCGGGCCAACCCCAGCATCCGCATCATCGTCAATCGAAACGATTTCCTTCTTGAAGACGAGGACCTTGCTTGGCTCCATGCCACGTTTTCCACCGAACAATTGACGGTTTTCAAGCAGGGCGGGCATCTGGGAAATCTTTTAAATCCGGCGGTGCAACAGACTATTTTGGACGCGCTGACGGGTCTGAAATCATCCCCACCCATGTCCGACTGATTGTTCCGGCCTGTACCAAGGGGTCAAAACTATAACAATGATTCCGCTGAACCCCCCCCCTGTTTTTAAGAACTCGCCGGATTTCGTCAAAAACGCTCCTAACCCTACACCGACACTTTTGGAAATTGACCACGGATTGCACGGATTGCACGGGTAAGATGAGGGTGGATTCCCTCTGATCCGTGTCATCCGTGGGTGAATTCTCGGATGGAGTGTCGCTGTAGTGTTAGTCAGGTCCAATATTCGCGGTCGAGGGACCGGAACTGGATGGCTTCGCCCACGTGGTCCGAGGAGATGCGATCTGCAGCGCTCAGGTCCGCGATGGTGCGGGCGACTTTTAAGATTCGGTCATAGGCACGAGCGCTCAATCCTAGATCCTCAATGGAAACCCTCAGAAGTTCCAGGGACGCGTCGTCGAGGGCACAGTGGGACTTGATGTCGCGGACGCTCATCCGGGCGTTGCAGGAAGCACGTGACCGACCCGAGGAGAAGCGTTTCTGTTGCCGTTCTCGCGCCTTCAGAACTCGATCCCTGATCTGGGCCGAAGTTTCGCCCGCCACCTTCGATGCCATCTGAGTGAAAGGCACCTGGGGAACTTCGACGTGGAGATCGATCCGGTCCAGAAGCGGGCCAGAGATACGCCCGAGGTAACGTTGGATGTCGCGCGGCGAACAGCGCGATTCCGAGGGAGACTTTCCGTCCGGAGTGGGGTTCATTGCCGCGACCAGCATGAATTGACAAGGGAATGTGACCGACCCTGCCGCCCGTGAAATCGTCACGCGTCCTTCTTCCAAAGGCTGGCGCAGAGTTTCGAGCACATTGCGTTTGAACTCCGGCAGTTCATCCAAAAAAAGAACCCCGTGATGCGCCAGTGAAATCTCGCCCGGGGTGGGATTGACGTTGCCCCCCAACAACCCCGCATCGCTGACCGTGTGATGGGGGGAACGAAACGGGCGCGTCGTCACCAACGCTGCGCCTGGAGGCAACAGGCCCATGATGCTGTGGATCTTCGTCGTCTCCAAAGCCTCCTCCAATGTCATCGGCGGGAGGATTGTGGAGAGCCGCTTGGCGAGCATCGATTTTCCCGTGCCAGGGGGTCCGATGAGCAGGAGATTGTGGCCGCCCGCAGCGGCGATCTCCATCGCGCGCTTCACCGTCTCCTGCCCTTTTACCTCAGCGAAATCGAGATCTTCATCGACGACATGCTTGAACAAACTCTCGATATCCAACTGAAGCGGTGCCACCAGACTCCGTCCCTCCAGGAACTCCGCCGCTTCGCGAAGGCTCCGAACCGGGATCACATCGAGACCCTGCACCACGGCCGCCTCAGCCGCATTGTCCGCAGGGACCAAGAGGCCTCGCATCCTAAGTTGCCGCGCACGCAGCGCGATGGGCAGCACGCCTTTCACCGCGCGCACCGCACCCGTGAGGGCAAGCTCGCCGACGAGGGCGAAATGATCCAGAAGAATGGGTGCGGTTTGCTCGCTCGAAGCCAGCATCCCGACCGCAATCGGAAGATCGAAACTGGGTCCCTCCTTTTTGACATCCGCGGGGGCGAGGTTGATGGTGGTGCGACCCATTGGAACCTTGAACCCCGAGTTGCGCATCGCTGTGACAACCCGATCCCGCGACTCCCTGACGGCCGCGTCAGGAAGCCCGACAATGACAATCACAGTATCTCCCCAGCCCGAGTTGACTTCCACCTCGATGGGATAGGCCTCGATACCATTTACTGCTGCGGAGAACACCTTGGCGAACACGACCCCACATCGTTAAAATAATGGGAGTCAAAATTCAACCTATTTCGGTGAATTTACATCAACCAGAGCGAGCGAACCTTGAGAACAGCCTCTGCTCGAAGATCGCGGTTCATGGGAGGCAGCGGTTTGCCAGCTTCCGTGGCACATTCGATGCTTCCATGGGCATTTAGCACTACAGCGACACTTTCGAGACGCGGAGCACGGCACCGAAAACCACAGTTCATGATGATTTCAGCATGAAGCCTCGAAAAATGGGGAAGAGCCGATCGATTGGACATTTCACATAGAAAAAATGTTATCCTATTGACTTAATAGACTTTAAATGGACACTAGCCCCTGTGGCAACCGTTTTAGGCATCCAAAACATTCTCATGGATCAACTCCTTCATTTGTTTGTAATCTCGCCGCAAATGCCCCATTTGCTGAACCGAATGTCCCACCAGCCTTGATCCACATCAGCCCATGAAATTTCACAAGACCGCACGCGTTTTCTCCGTTTTCCTTGCGGTGTTTGGCTTGTCGCAGACCGTCCCGGTGTTTGCCAAGAATATCACTCTATTAAACGTTTCTTACGATCCCACGCGTGGGTTGTATCAGGAAATCAACACGGCGTTCGCCAAGGAGTGGAAAGCAAAGTTTGGAGACACCATCACCATGCAGCAGTCCCATGGCGGTTCTGGAAAGCAAGGCCGCGCTGTAATCGACGGGCTGGCAGCCGACGTCGTCACGTTGGCTTTGGCCTACGATGTGAACGCGATTGCGGAAAGGGGCCGCCTTCTGCCAACCGACTGGCAGAAGCGATTTCCGCACAACAGCACTCCCTTTAACTCGACCATTGTTTTCCTCGTGCGAAAGCGAAACCCAAAGACCATCAAGGACTGGGATGACCTGGCCCGGTCCGGGGTCGCTGTCATTACCCCAAATCCGAAAACGTCAGGGGGCGCTCGCTGGAATTATCTCGCCGCCTGGGGATACGGTTTGCGCCAATTTGGGAATGACGAAGTCAAGACCCGTGATTTCGTGGCGCGCCTTTATAGGAACGTGCCGATGCTCGATTCGGGTGCGCGCGGTTCCACCACCACCTTTGTGCAACGCGGTATCGGGGACGTTTGCATCTCATGGGAAAGCGAGGCATTTCTCGCTGTCAAAGAATTTGGCGCTGACAAATTTGAGATCGTCGTCCCTTCGGTGAGCATCCTGGCGGAACCGCCGGTCGCCATCGTGGAGAAGAACGCCAGGAAGAAGGGTACGGAGGTTGTCGCCAAAGCTTACCTGGACTTTCTTTACTCGGACGAAGGCCAGGAGATTGCCGGTCGCCATTTTTTCCGGCCAACCTCAGAGAAAGCGGCCGCGATGTATTCGAGCCGCTTTCCGAAAATCACCTTGTTCAACATCGACGAGGTATTCGGCGGTTGGCAGAAGGCGCACAGGACGCATTTTGCCACAGGAGGAGTTTTCGATCAGATCTACAGACGCTGAGCAAATCCAGCCTGCCGATGAGGGCGAGATTGGAGACCTGCGAGGTCTTACGGACGGCGCGGATGGCGACTTCTTCCAAGGCGTGACCCAAGCCACGTCCGCGAGTTGGTGAGCAGGTAAGCGCCATTCAGAACCACGAGGTTGATCGGTCGGAGCTACCCACCGTTTTGTACATTCGGACCTCCTTAAATGAGCCCACTCAGGCTACTTGGATGACCAGCGCGGTGGTGTTGTCGCTGCCGTCCATTTCCACGGACTGCTCGACCAGTCGGCGCGCCACGTTTGCGTCCGGGGCGATCGGGGACGGGGAACGCAATCCGTCCGTCAGGCGATCGTTGGAAAGGCCTCCCACGAGGCCGTCCGTGCAGAGCAGGAAGCAGTCTCCGACTTCATAACCGACCGCCCCAACCTGCGGGTCAACGAACTGGTTGCCACCGCCCAGGGCCTTTTGGAGCAGGTTGCGCCGCGGATGACAGCGGGCCTCCCGCTCGTTGATCTTCCCGCTTCGGAATAACCAACCCACATGGGTGTCGTCGTGGCTGAGCTGTTTGATCCGATCTTCCTTGGCCGACAGATAATAGATCCGGCTATCGCCTATGTGCCCGAAATACATCCATTCCGGAGTAAACCAGCACAAGCTAAGGGTCGTCTCCATCCCGGAGCACTCTTCATAGGATTGGCCTACGTAGACCAAAGCTTTGTGGATTTGATCGAAGAGTTCGGCCAGCCCATCGCTGAAGCCGCTTTCCAATCCGATCGCGGATTGGTGGAACATGTGGGGAAGCAGTGTGGTGATTTTTTCAACGGCGATTTTGCTGGCGAATTCCCCTGCCTGGGCACCTCCCATACCGTCGCTGACCGCGAAGGCGAAGTCTGTCCGGCTCGTGGTGCTCTCGCCGAGTTTGCCCAGTCGATAAACCTCTTTGGAGTCAAATTGAAGCCCAAGAAAGGCATCCTCGTTGTGGGGCCGCACCTTGCCTCGATCCGTCCACCCGGACCATTTCAGGCTCTTGACGGCGGTCGGTGTCTGTTGAGGGTCCACGGTGTGAATGCTTACTCGGAGCCCGGGAGGATGGTAGCCAGCTCGAAATCGATCAAGCAAAAGCGCCCGTCAGACTGCCGATAGGTGACATTCCGCATGTCAGGATCGTCGTGACGCACACCGTAGGCCTCAAGTTCGGCGAACAATTCCCGGGTGCGCTCGTTGTCCAGATGCTCCACGCGAGTGCCGCAGTTAGTCGTGATTATCCGCGGTCGTGACGCATCGGCTTCCAGCAACCGAGGCACAAACCCGCAGCCGCGAGCCGCCAGGTGTCGAAGCACTTCGACCTCCCGGGTGAACCGCGCTTTCGCGTCCGGACCGTGGTAGGTTTTGAGAACCCTGCCATCGAAGCTGAGATGGACCGTCGCTCTGAGCGTATCTTTCACCTGCAACATAAACGCGAATCGTGCGATTCGAAACCAGGGAGGACGAGATTCTGTCGAGCCCTAATTTCGTCCCGACTCAAAAAACGGGCGACTCTCGGTTTTTTCAGACCTTTTCATAATCGTAATCCTAATCGACCTGCAAATCCTCCACCTTTTCGTGGTTGAATCGGCGCTTCATGGGATCACGATTACGATGATGAGTAGGAAACGCGAGCACGAAAAATCTGAGGTGCGGACCATGAGAACGGCTCTGGACGCCTCCCGGGACCCTTTGCGGCAGGGTTGGGTAGGGATGAACAAAACGGCGCAAAGTGATCAAATGGCCACAGTGAAGGTCTGCATCCTTTTTGGGAGCAGAAACCAGCACGCTCAATAACGGTGCTTTCCGAGTCTGTTTCTTTGGTTTGTAAGAGGGTTTGACGACATGTTGTCCGACATGGCATTCTGATTGCTAGCGACTTTCTGGTTGAAAGTTCGATCGGTTTGGCGCATCGAAATCCAACATTAACATCCTGCAATCACAACCATGGCGAAGTATAAACTAGAATACATTTGGCTGGACGGTTATGAGCCAGTGCCGAACCTCCGCGGCAAAACACAAGTCAAGGAATTCAGCGAGTTCCCGAAGCTCGAGCAACTGCCGATGTGGGGCTTCGACGGCAGTTCAACCAGGCAAGCCGAGGGCCGCAACTCCGACTGCATGCTCAAGCCGGTGGCCGTCTTTCCTGACACGACCAAGAAGAATGGCGTGCTGGTCATGTGCGAAGTCATGATGCCAGACGGCACATCCCCGCATCCGACGAACTCCCGAGCGACCATCCACGACGATCCAAATGCCTGGTTCGGGTTCGAACAGGAATATTTTCTCTACAAGGATGGCGTGCCCCTAGGGTTCCCAACGGGCGGTGGATTTCCTCCTCCGCAAGGCGAGTATTACACGGGCGTCGGTTACAAGAACGTGGGCTGCATTGCCCGCGAGATTGTGGACGCACACCTCGATCTCTGTTTGGACGCGGGTATCAACCACGAAGGCATCAATGCCGAAGTGGCCAAGGGTCAGTGGGAGTTCCAGGTCTTCGGCAAGGGTTCCAAGAGTGCTGCCGATCAGGTTTGGATGACACGATATCTCCTCGTCCGCCTCTGTGAAAAATACGGTGTTGACGTCAATTTTCATTGCAAACCACTCGGCAAGGACGTGGATTGGAACGGCTCCGGCATGCATTCCAATTTTTCGACCAAGCACATGCGCGAAGTGGGCGGCAAGGAATACTTCGAGAAACTCATGGCTGCCTTCGACAAATACAAAAACGAGCACATTGCCGTTTACGGTCCTGAAAACCATCTCCGTTTGACAGGTCTCCATGAGACGCAGTCCATCGACAAGTTTAACTATGGCATCGCGAACCGGGGTGCCTCAGTGCGTGTTCCGCACAGCTTCGTGAACAACGACTACAAGGGCTACTTGGAAGATCGACGGCCCAACTCACAGGGCGATCCCTACAAGATTGCAAGCCGCATTCTGCAGACCATAGCCTCCGTCCCAATCTCATAGGGGCGCAGAAAAGTGGCGGGGCTGTGGAGCACCACAGCCCCGGGTGCCAACGGCAATGAGCCGATGGAACAGAGCGACTCATTCTGACGAAAACAGCGGGGAACCAAGATGAGTGGTTCACAACTCCGTTTTCAGGTTCAAATCTGAAAGTCCAATCCGGAGTAGATGTCACGCAATCTCTCCTTGCTGGCAAGCATTCCTTCCAGCGTGGCCTGTTCCAAGATCCGTGCGGTTCCATCCCGCACCTCCTGCATGACCATTCGTATCAGACAGGCTTGTTCATCTCCACAGTCCTCACAGGGCGAGTAGGCGGTCTGGCTCACGCAAGAGATCAGTGCCAGAGGACCATCTATCAGACGAACCACATGGCCCAAGTTGACATCCTTGGGATGGCGCAGCAGCTCATAACCGCCCTTTCTCCCGGCGCGACTCCGTACAACACCTGCGGTTTTTAGCTCAACGAGAATCGCCTCGAGAAATTTCTGTGGAATCCTCTCTTCAACGGCGATCTCTTTGATCAAAATGGGACCTCGACCTCGCCTCTCCGCGAGGTGCAGCAGCGCGCGTATTCCGTACTTGGCCTTCTTCGAGAGCATGCGCGTGTCATCCTACTCAACCGCATCTGGATTGCACCACAAACCGTCTCGGAGGCCCCGGGTCATTTGAGAAGTTCCTCGGCGATCTGGACGGCATTCAGCGCGGCACCCTTTAATAGTTGATCGCCGCTCACCCAGAAGCACAGCCCGTTCTCCATCGCACAATCGAGGCGCAGCCGGCCGACCGCGCAGTGGTCGCGTTCCGCAACGAACAAAGGCATCGGATACTCGTTGCGGGACGGGTCATCAATCATATCCAACCCGGGCGCCAACCGCAGGACCTCCCGCGCCGCCTCCACGGTGACGGGTCTTTCGAATTCAGCACTGACGGCGATGGAATGAGCGCGGTAAACGGGAACTCGCACGCAGGTGACGCTGGCGAGGAATGAAGGGTGATGCATGATTTTGCGCCCTTCGTTCTGCATTTTCATCTCTTCCTTGGTGTAGCCCGTATCGAGGAAGGAGTCCACATGGGGCAACACGTTGAACGCGATTTGATGCGGGTAAACTTCCGTTGTCACGGGTTCCTGCTTGACGATCTGGCTGACTTGTTGTTTGAGCTCCTCGAGCGCTCTGGCCCCGGTCCCAGAGACCGCCTGGTAGCTGGACGCAAAAATGCGCCGTACGCCGAATGCACGATGCAGAGGATAAAGCGCCATCAGCGTGATCGCGGTGGTGCAGTTGGGATTGGCAATGATGCCCTTGTGGAGCGCGATGTCCGAAGCGTTCACCTCAGGAACGACGAGAGGAACCTGGTCGTCCATGCGGAACGCACTGGAATTATCGACCACCACAGCGCCCGCTCTAACGGCGATGGGAGCGAACTCGGTTGAAATGCTTCCGCCGGCGCTGAAAAGGGCGATGTCGATTCCGGAAAACGAATCCTTCGTCAGCTCTTTTATTGCGATCTGGGCTCCATTAAAGGGCAACGTCTTTCCGGCGGAGCGCGCCGAGGCTAGCAACGTCAATTGGCCTGCGGGAAAACCGCGACGCTCGAGCGTTTGGATCATTTCAACGCCGACAGCGCCCGTGGCTCCCACCACCGCGATATGAGGATTACGGTTCATCATAAAAAAAGGTCGGCCACTATAACGGTGATGAAACACCTGTCAATGATCACAAACTCCGGTCCACCGGGCCTCTCCAAAAGCGGGGAGTCCTTCGGTTGCCACCGCACTTCAAAGGGAGCCGCTGGCTTTTTCAGCCACAACATAGCGGTCGGTGGGGTCGGTGACATTTTCCTTTGCGTGGCAGTGGGTTTCAGGAAGATTATGGCGCATGAGTCAGATCGCGACCGAACAGGTGCCAGATGCGCAGGGTCATTTTGGGATTTTTGGGGGACGTTTTGTGCCCGAGACCTTGATGCATCCCTTGCAACAACTGGAGGATGAATATTTCCGGGCTCAGCAGGATCCAGAATTTCAAGGAGAGCTCCAGTATTATCTGCGGGAGTTTTGCGGCCGTCCCACGCCTCTTTACTTCGCTGAGCGTCTCACGCGCGAGTTGGGCGGCGCCAGGATTTATCTCAAACGGGAAGATCTTCTTCACACCGGCGCGCACAAGATCAACAACGCCATCGGCCAGATCCTGCTCGCCCGGCGCATGGGCAAAACCCGGATCATTGCGGAGACCGGCGCCGGCCAACATGGGGTCGCCACCGCCACGGTGAGTGCCATGTTCGGCTTCAAATGCGTCATTTACATGGGTGAAGTTGACTGCACTCGGCAGGCCCTGAATGTCTATCGCATGAAAATGTTGGGCGCGGAGGTGATCCCGGTCAAGGCGGGCCAGAGAACTTTGAAGGAAGCGGTGAACGAGGCCATGCGGGATTGGGTGACGAACGTGCGCTCCACCCACTACATCCTCGGAACCGCTTACGGCGCGCATCCCTATCCGGTCATGGTCCGAAATTTTCAGCGCGTCATCGGCGACGAAGCCCGCCGCCAGATTCTGCAGAAGGAGTCACGCTTGCCGAATCTGCTCATTGCCTGCGTGGGCGGGGGATCCAATGCGATCGGGTTGTTCTATCCGTTTCTGAACGATGACGGCGTGGCGATGCTGGGTGTCGAGGCCGGTGGGGAGGGCATTCTTCCGGAGAAACACGCCGCGCGTTTTCAGGGTGGCTCCTTGGGGGTGTTGCAAGGGACGCGGTCTTATATTTTGCAGGATGAGTTCGGTCAAATTCAGAGGACGCACAGCGTTTCCGCAGGGCTTGACTACGCGGCGGTGGGGCCCGAGCACGCCTGGCTTCGGGACAACCGCCGCGTCGAATATGGCTACGCAACCGATGATCAGGCTCTCGAGGCATTCATCAAACTGGCCCGCCTCGAAGGCATCATCCCCGCTCTTGAATCCGCTCACGCCGTGGCGGCTGTCCTCGAGCGAGCCCCAAAAATGGCGGCGGATCAGGTCATCCTCGTCAATCTGTCGGGACGCGGAGACAAAGACGTTTCCGAAGTCGCCGCTCGAATTCAGCTCTGACCTTCCTTTTTTTCCATATATTACCATGAAATCCATGACAGGACACGGTCGCGGCGAGTGTTTATCCGGTGCCCATCATTTCACCGTGGAACTGACTTCCGTCAACCGCAAGCAATCGGAGTTTGTCATCAATCTCCCACGTTCCTTGGATGGTTTGGAACCCCGGCTCCGCGAGTTGATCGGGCAGAATGTCAGCCGCGGCCGGGTTTCGATCAAGGTCACGCTTGGGATGTCCGAGGACGGGGCGACGTTGAAGGCTAGGGTGAACCGGCCCATGGTGAAAGCCTACGTCGCCGAACTCCAACAGATCGCCACCGAACTGAACCTGGATCCCAAGATCTCGATTGATACAGTGCTCCGCTTTCCGGGGGTTTTTGAGACGGATGAGGAGGAAGGGGACGCGGAGGACTTCTGGCCCGCGCTCAGGCGCGCGACCGAATCGGCCCTGGCTGGGTTCCTTTCCATGCGCGAGAGGGAGGGAGCCAACTTGACCAAGGATTTGGCGGGGCGCATCGAGGCCATGAAGGACGCGGTGCGAGCGGTTCAAGCCC
Source organism: Akkermansia muciniphila (assembly GCA_945865375.1). GTDB lineage: Bacteria > Verrucomicrobiota > Verrucomicrobiia > Limisphaerales > F1-80-MAGS106 > F1-80-MAGS106. Next base: position 36,986 of record CAMBEJ010000035.1, read on the forward strand.
AGGCCCCTGAGGTCATGAACCGCTTTCGCCAGCAGCTCACAGAAAAATTGCAGACGGCTGGAGTGAATGTTTCCAACCCGAACGACGACCGCTTTCTCAAAGAGATCGTGTTTTTTGCGGACCGCAGTGACATCTCCGAGGAACTCGCCCGTCTCGACAGCCATTTCCAACAGTTCGACGACTGCCTGAAGTCCTCGGAACCCGTTGGCCGAACGTTGGATTTCCTGGCTCAGGAGATGAACCGTGAGATCAACACCGTGGGAGCCAAGGCCAACGATAGCGTGATTTCGAAGAATGTGGTGACCCTGAAAACCGAGCTCGAACGGTTTCGAGAGCAAGCCCAGAATGTGGAGTAACCTCAATTCGATTTGACGTTCGCCCCCTGTTACATGCTTCAACCCTCATCGACTCCATTGCTCATCGTGCTTTCGGCTCCGTCTGGCGCCGGCAAAACGACCTTGTGCCAGCAGTTGCTCATTCAGAATCCGAGCATCACTCGGGCTGTCACCTGCACCACCAGGCAGCGCAGGCATGGCGAGTGGGACGGGATCGATTATCACTTTCTCAGCACGGAGACCTTCCAACAACACATCGACCAGAGGCGTTTCCTGGAGCACGCCCAGGTTTTTGGCAATGCCTACGGCACACTGAAGTCGGAGGTGCTCGACCGCCTGGCTCGGGGGTCGGATGTCCTGCTGAACATCGACGTCCAGGGCGCGGAGGCGGTGCGCGCCCGTTCTCTTGAAGATCCCATCCTTTCAAAATCCCTGGTGTCGATATTCCTGACACCGGTGTCTCTGGCCGAACTCGAGGCGCGGCTTCGGAATCGGGGCTCAGAGCCTGAGGATGTCCTTCAGCAGAGGCTGAGTGTGGCGCGCGAGGAAATCGCGCACTCTGTCCACTTCGATTACCTGTTGATCAGCAGCAGCCGCGAAGAGGATCTGCGCCGGATGCAGTCGGTGGTCGATGCAGAGAAAATGCGATCTTGCCGCGTTGTGATGCCCGATATTCTCTAGGCTGAAACAGGAGTGCAACCGCGGATCAACTGGAAAAACGAATCCGCCACCGCAGTCAAAAGTTCAAATAAGCTCTGCTCTACGCCATGATCTGGATTGTCCCCACGGAAAAGGACACCGCCAACGCCGCGCTCGAAAAACGCCTCTGGGACGCCGCAGATGCGCCCGCCAGCTAACTCCCCATGTTCGAACAAGCCTTCAAAAACATCGACGACGTCCTCTGGAAAGATGCCGGTTGCACCAGTGAACTCGACTACACCGAGCAGACCTCCTGGCTTCTCTTCCTGAAATACCTCGACGCCCTCGAACACGACAAAGCCACCGAAGCCGCCCTCGACGGCAAGAAATACACCCACATCCTCGACGCACCTTAACGCTGGGAATCGTGGGCCGCACCCCGCGTCGGCGGGGGCAAAGACGGCAAGATTGACCACAACACCGCCATGACCGGCGACGACCTCCTCGCCTTCGTCAACCAGAAGCTCTTTCCCTACCTCCACGTGTTTAAACAAAAGGCCACCGGCCCGAACACCATCGAATACAAGATCGGCGAAATATTCGGCGAGATTAAGAACCGCATCCAGAGCGGCTAGAACCTGCGCGAGATCATCGACCACATCGACGAGCTCCGGTTCCAGTCCCAGACCGAGAAGCACGAACTCTCCCACCTCTACGAAGCCAAGATCAAAAACATGGGCAACGCCGGGCGCAACGGCGGCGAGTATTACACCCCGCGCCCGCTCATCCGCGCCATCGTTGCCGTCACCGCGCCCCGGCTCGGCGAGACCCTCTGCGACCCCGCCGTCGGCTCGGCCGGCTTCCTCTGCGAATCCTTCGAATACCTCAAAGCCCAGAACCCCCAGCGCACCACCGCGCAGGACCGCACCCTGCAAGAGCGCACCTTCTACGGGAAAGAGAAGAAGTCCTTGGCCTACGTCATCGCGATCATGAACATGATCCTGCACGGCATCGAAGCGCCCAACATCATTCATACCAACACGCTCGCCGAGAACCTCGCCGACGTGCAGGAAAAGGACCGCTTCCACATCATCGTCGCCAATCCGCCCTTCGGCGGCAAAGAGCGCAAGGAAGTGCAGCAAAACTTCCCCATCCGCACCGGCGAGACCGCGTTCCTCTTCCTCCAGCACTTCAT
>CAMBEJ010000036.1 GCA_945865375.1 Akkermansia muciniphila
CCACCTGCACGAGGCCCGTGACCCTGGCAGCCAGGAAAGCACGAGCACTGTCATCGAGTCGGGCTTCAAGCGAAGGCAGATCTGTTGGAACCTCAGCCGCACTCGGTTCACTAGAGCCCGGGGCCGCTATGCGCACCGGCCCTGTTGTCCGCGGAGGGTTCTCCGTCGTGTAGAGCTGGCTTTGAGGAATCGGCTGCTTCGGAATGGTGGGAGTGCTCCACAGCAGCTTGGCTATGGCTTCGCCAGCGCGTTCAAAGTATTCGAGTTTGAGGGCGTATCGCTGCCCTGCTTTCAGAGCGACTTTCGCGGTGCTCTGCGAGGCGGCCAGGTCCGCCCAGGCGTCGATCGCCAATTGCCGATCCAGCCAAAGGCGCGCGCCGTCGTCGCTGATCAGGTGAAGCGCGTAGAGATCGTCCGCGGGCACTTCCAGCCAGCCTTCCCAGCGCGCACTGAAATGGTCGGCGCCGATGCCCTCCGCAGGCGGATCAATGTCCCAATCGAAATTCACCATCGGGTCGATTCGGCTGACGATCTTGCCCGTCGCGCCGTCAAAATACGCCGCTTGCAGACCATCGCCGGAACCTTCAGTGGTTTGCCTTCGGCGTAGCGGTGGAACCGCGTTGACCCTGACTTGATCGAACACCGCTGTGCCGAGCCGCGAGTTGTCGTGGCTGTTGACCGCCAAGCCAACGTAAATTTCCGACGGCAACGTGATCGATTCGGTGCCGATCCATTCCCAATTCAGACCGTCGGCCGAACTGAAAGCACCGATGCTGTCGCCACGCCGCACAAGCTTGAGCCAAGGGCCTGCCAGTTCGGCCCCGACCGACTCCTGCGCCGTGCTCGCGCCGGTGCGGTGGCGGTGAAGAAAGATCCGTCAATGCTCCGGCGTGCCTGCCAGCATTGCATGCCGCGCATCGGCCTGAAGACTCTCGCGCATCATGATGCCGGCCTTGGCCCACGGGTCCGTGTTTTCCTGGTTGATGAGCCGTGCGACCAGCTCGCCATCGCCGCGCCAGACTTGATAGACGAACTGCAAACCATCCGCGTTGGCCCAGACGTCGGCGCCGGAACTTTTCAGCGTCCAGGTTCCATCGACCAATTCCGCCGCTCCTGCCTGCCCAACGCGCCCCACGTCCTGGCTGAGCCAGATGCCATGCCGTCTCGGCTCGGCAACTGGCTCGAAGCCCGCCTCGTACTTCCGCCTGTTCGACAGCGTGCCGCCGGGCGCGATGGCGTCGGCGGGATCGGACGGACTCAGGCCGTGGCTGGATTCCCAGGCATCGGGAAGACCATCCTGGTCGTCATCGGTGGCTCTGGAATACAATTGGCTTTGTGGAATGACTTGCTGGGGGATTGAAGGACTGCTCCAAAGGAGCTTCGCCACCGCCCGTCCGCGGTTCTCGAAATAATCCAGTCGCAACGAATATCGGTGGCCTGCTTTCAGGTTAACCACGGTGGTGGACATGCTCTGCGCGTGCTCGTACCACTCGTCGATGAGCAGCTCGCCGTTCAGCCAAAGCCGCGCCCGATCGTCGCTGATCACATGAATGGCGCAAGGCTCGGTGAACTGCGCCTCCAACTCGCCTTCCCAGCGCACGCTGAAGCCACTCCGGCCAACGCCTTCGGCGGGCGATCCCAGTCCCCAATCGAAGTTCACCGTCGCGTCGATGCGCTCAACCCTGGCGCCGGTTAAGTCCATCTCCGGGTAGTAGGCCGCACGCAGACCGTCTCCTTTGCCGGTCTTGCTCCTCGTTTCGGGCGCCAGTTTTGGCCGGCCCACTGCCACTTGCTCGAACAGCGCGCGAGAGAGGCGTGAGACATCGTGGCTGGTCACGGCGAGCCCCACGTAACATTTCTCCGGGAGACCGAGCATTTCGGTGCCGAGCCATTCCCACGTGACGCCGTCGTTCGAGTCGTAGGCCTTGACGGCCTGACCTTCCCGCACCAGTTTCAGCCACCGCGGTGACGGAAGCGCCGTCAAAGAATCCGTTGCCTTCTCGACGCCGGCGGAACCGCGTTGTTGAAAAAAAAACTTGTCCATCCTTGTTGACCATCCGCATTGCCTGATGCGCGTCATCCTTGCTCGCGCCGCCAAGCTGAAGACGGCGGATGAACACCGGGCCTTTTTCCGGAGTCCCCGCCACCATGGCATGAGGCGCAGTCTCCGTGAGGCTGGCGCGGATCATAAGGCCGGCCTTGGCCCAAGGATCGGTCTTCTCCACGCTCAAGATACGCGCGGTGATTTCGATGTCCCCTTCCCACGGCTGATAGACGAAATGAAATGCATCGGCCCCTCCCCAGATGTCGGCCCCGGCGCCTTGGACCGTCTGCACACTCTGGACTTCAGCGGAACTGCCAGGGACCCCGACTCGTCCAATGTCCTGGCGTTGCCAAACGGAGCCCGAGTCCGTCCTTGAGGGTTGGGCTGTGGATCGAAGCAGAAGGAAGCCACTCCATACAAAGGCGACCACAAAAATTCCAATTGTAATCGTTCTATTTTTCATTGCTCCTCACCATCAGACTCGTCGGTTAACGGAGAATCTATTGTTGACCGTGTGGACGCCGAGTTCGAGCTGGATGGTATTTTCACTGTGTAGAACCCCTTCGCGAGAAAAGCAAGCAATTCCTTCGCAGTTCTATTCTGCCGGGCCGGCGGTTCTGTGCTTTCTATTCTCAGACCTCAGTAGAAGAGGTTGAAATCGGGATCCCGGCAAGCAACCTCAATTCCTCCATTTTTCGTAATCGTAATCGTAATCCTAATCGACGGGTGTTGCTGATGAAACAGAGGGGTGGATTACGATTACGATTGGGAGCGGGGAATTGGAGTTGCTCGAGCATCAGGCTAAACAGGGTCTTTTTACTGAGTTCAGATTCTCTTTGTTCTTGCCTGAACCTTCAACCAGCGGAATGGTCTGCGCCATGGAAAAGCCTGACCAACTCCGCGAACTGTTCCGCATGCAACGAGCGCTCAACGAACGCATCGGCGTCCATACCGACGCCATGTCTCAGGCGGAACAAACAAAATGGGTCCTTAACTACTGCCGCGCCATGTCCCAGGAAATGGCGGAGCTGACCGATAGCGTCCCCTGGAAATGGTGGGCCAAGTACCAAAAGTTTGACGTCCAAAATGCCCGCGTGGAGGTCGTGGATCTGTTCCATTTTCTTATCAGCACAGCCCAGGTGCTGGGCATGAGCGCCGACGACGTGTTCAATGCGTATGTGAAGAAAAACGAGGTCAATCTCAAACGACAGGAAGCGGGCTACGTCGAGAAGGACGCGAACGATTCCAAACACATTTGAAATCCTCCATCCTGACTCCCCTGAAACAATGCGCGGCGCAGTTCCAAAACCAACGCCAGCCCCAATCCCAAAGGCCTGGCGCGCCGAAATTGGCGAGATCCTCCTCACCCAAGCGCAGATCCAGTCCCGCGTGCGCCAACTCGGCGTCGCCATCTCCCATGATTTCGCGGGAAGGGAACTCACTCTCGTAGCCCTCCTGAACGGATCCGTGGTGTTCCTCGCAGACCTGATCCGTCACATACCTCTCCCGTTACGCCTGGATTTCATCGGGATTTCAACCTACAGGTCCGGGACCACTCCCGGGAAGCCACAGTTGACAAAACAGCTCCAAATTGAGGTCCATGGCCGCGACGTGCTCCTCATCGACGACATTCTCGACACCGGGAGCACCCTGGAAAATGCTCTAGCAAGCCTGGAAGGCCTCGGCGCTTCCTCGGTAAGAACCTGCGTTCTCCTCGACAAACCGGCCGGGCGCGAAGGTTCCCTCCGTGCTGATTACGTCGGGTTCACCATCCCGGATGCGTTCGTTGTAGGCTATGGCCTCGATTTCGCGGAGCGGTTTCGCAATCTCCCCTTCATCGGCATTCTCAAACCCCCTCACAAACCCAATACATGACGGTTCAAGTCCAGTTTTTTTCATACTTCAAACAACTTGCGAGCGAGGAACAGCTCAGTTTGGAACTCCCCCAGAAAGCCGTGATCGGAGATCTTTTGGAATGCATCCGAACACGCTTCCCGAAGTTGGCCGCGATCAATCGCTCAACCCTGGTCGCCGTTGGGATGGAATATGCCGGCCCAAACCAGATGCTCCAGGAAGGGGATGTGGTGTCCCTCTTTCCACCAGTCCAAGGCGGCTGATGCACAAGCACGATGAAGATCCCTTGGCTTTCCATGAACCGTTCTCAGATTCTTGGCCTCGATTCCCCTCCAATCGTTGGAGGACTTCTCTCCCTATGAACCTCTCCATCAAATCCAAATGACCCGCGAACTCACTCTCACTTCAGAGCCTATCGTTGAATCGAGCTGGGTTGCGTCGCGCCACGTTTCACCAAGCTCCGGAGCCTGTGTGTGGTTCCAAGGCTCGGTTAGAGACACCGAGGAGGGCGCCCCCATCAGGGGCATCCAATACGAGGCCTACGATGCGATGGCTCGGCATCAGTTCCACAAAATTTTCGATCAGATCGAAGGCCGCTGGCCCATCCACTCGATCCGGCTCATCCACAGAATCGGCGCCGTTTCCGTAGGGCAACCTTCTATCTGGGTTGAAGTCACTTCAGCCCACCGCGCTGAGGCCTTCGCCGCCTGCCAATTCCTGATCGAGGAGATGAAACAGCGGGTTCCGATCTGGAAACACGCCTTGCCCTGACAGTTCGCGCTCTTTTTGGCAGCCATCCTATGAACTCAGTAAAACGACCCTGTTTAGCCTGATGCTCGAGCAACTCCAATTCCTTGCTCCTAATCGTAATCGTAATCGTAATCGTAATCCACCCCTCTGTTTCAAGGGCAACACCCGAGGATTACGATTACGATTACGATTAGGAAAAACGGAGGAATTGGGGTTGCGCGCCCAGATCGCGATTTCAACCGGTTTTACTGAGGTCTGATCCTTCCAATCAACGAGGCGGAGTGGGTATCCTCGTCAGCCCGTGGGGCCCGGATTTCCAGCCCCACCCAAAGCCCCGAAGATGGCAAAATGAGAATCGCGGCCTTTTTGACCGCTTTCATTGACCCCCACCGCAACTTTCTCTAGTCTGGGTTGTATAACAGGTCAGAAGAAATTTGAATTGAATGGCGTTTGCATCGATAAAATTATTATTGGAACAGGCTGGCTTGGCCACCCAAGCGGAGTTCGACTCTTTCAGGAAGGCGTGGCGCGCTGCGGTTGAAAACGGCTCCACAGACACGCTCCTCACGTTCCTAAGCCGTGAAAAAGGGGTTACGGAGGATCAGCTTCTCCAGAACCTCGCCAGGATTTTGAACTGGCCTTATCTGGACCTTCCGCGGATGGAGATCAGCAACGAGGCCCGAAAAAAGATTTCCACCAAGGTCGCTTTCCAGTTCAACGCCCTCCCAACCGTGTTCGTGAACGACCGGCTCCAAGTAGCCGTCGACAACCCGTTCGACACCGCGCTTCTAAACGCCGTCCAATTCGATGCCAGGTGTCCTGTTGAGTTCGCCCTCGCCCCAAGGGTCGAAATCGAAAAAGCGCTCAAAAAATACTACGGCGTCGGCGCTGAAACCCTGGATGAAATCGCCCAGGACGAACCCCTCGAACTCCTGGTGGGCGAGGATAAGGAAATAACGGAGGGCGATCAGGAAGCCAGCGTCATCAAGTTCGTCAACCAAATCATCTGGGAAGCGTTCAAGGATCGCTCGACAGACATCCATTTCGAGCCCGCGGAAGACGAACTCCGAATCCGGTATCGCGTCGACGGCATCCTCCACCAGGCGCCCATGCCGCCCCAGTTGAAACGCTATCAATCCGCGATCATCTCCCGCATCAAAGTCATGTCGGGAATGAACATCGCCGAGAAACGCCTGCCCCAGGACGGACGCATCAATGTTCGCATCAAAGGCGAGGAAATCGATATCCGCGTGTCCACGGTCCCCACCGTCTATGGCGAAAGTGTTTCTTTGCGCCTCCTCACTCGCGGCAAAATCTTTCTCACGCTTGACCGCCTCGGATTCACGCCCCGCGAAGAAGTGGCTATCCGCGAGATCATCATCAAACCCCATGGCATCGTCCTGGTCACAGGCCCAACGGGGTCCGGCAAATCCACTTCACTCTACGCATTCCTCAGCACGATCAACTCCGTCAGCAAGCGCATCATCACCATCGAAGAACCCGTCGAATACGAGCTCAAAGGCATAAACCAGATCCCCGTCCGCGCCGACATCGGATTGACATTCGCCGTCGGATTGCGGCACATCCTCCGCCAAGACCCGAATGTCATCATGGTCGGCGAAGTCCGAGACCTCGAAACCGCCGAGATCGCCATTCGCGCGTCCCTCACCGGCCACCTTGTGTTCAGCACCCTCCACACCAACGATGCCCCAAGCGCATTCACCCGCCTGATCGACATGGGCATCGAACCATTCTTGGTCGCGTCCTCAGTCGAAGCCGTCATGGCCCAGCGCCTTGTCCGCACGATCTGCAAACATTGCACAAATGAGCAAAAGGTCGAGCGCGACTACCTGCTCCGCGTCGGGTTCCCCGAGGAGGATATCGAAACAACCAAGTTCTGGAAAGGGACCGGGTGCGAGCAATGCCGTCAACTCGGCTATCAAGGCCGGACTGGCATCCACGAGTTGCTCATCGTGACCGAAGCCATCAGGCCCCTCATCATGAGCCGAGCCCCCGCATCCACCATCGCCCAGCGCGCGCTCGAACAAGGCATGCGCAGCCTCCGCACCGACGGCTGGGAAAAAGTCAAGAACGGCACGACGACAATCGAGGAGGTGCTCCGTGTCACTCAAACCGAGGAACATCTCAGCTCCCTTCTGGAGTCCGAACGCTAACACGTGAAGAAACGAAACTGGAACATCTGCAACGTTCTCTCGGCCGCTTCCGGATCTCGTGTTCTGTGGAAGTTCAGCCCGGACTCCCGCAGCACCCGACTCTCTGGTGAACGCCGCCTCCAGGGCTCGGAGAAACTGCCTGCTGACTGGGTCAACAAAGGCCTCCAAACCCTCTTCGGCCAGTCCAAGATCAACGTCGCCTGGCTGCGCGCTGATCAGGTTTTTCTGCGCACCATCAAAATCCCTGCCGCCGACCTCCTAGAACTCCAGTCCATGGTCGAGCTGCAGCTCGAAAAGTTGTCCCCGCTTGCGGTCGGCCAACTCGCCTGGACGTTCGAACCTTTTGGCGAGCCGGTGGACGGTCTCCAGACTGTGATCGTCATCGTCATCGAGCGCCAGCAGATCGACAACCTCCTGACGACCCTGCAAGGCACTGGGTTCCTGACAGACAAGCTCGAAATCCCTTTGCTCCGGCAGGTCGCCGCCACCCCGTTCCAAGCCGACGGGACATGGGTCTATCTGGGCGTTGATGGCAACCCCGGCCGATGTCTCACAGTCTGGCACTACCAAGGCAGCTTGCAAGCGGTTCAATTGATGTATCTCGGGGACGGCGACGCACGTCCCCAACGCCTGTTTGAACAACTTGGCCAGTCCCTCTGGGCCGGTGAGGTCGAAGGCTGGCTCACTAAACCGCCTTCCTGGCACTTGGTGGGCTCGGATTCCTCTATCGCCTTCTGGCAGCCTCAGTTCGCCTCCTGGGCCGGCGTCCCCCCCGAAACCCATCCCGCGCTCCAAGAGCAGGAACTCGCCGCCCTCACCGCACGGCACGCTGGCGAAATGCCCGCCGAAATGACCATGGTGCCGCCCGAATTCACCGCCCGTTACCGCCAGGACCTCATCGACCGCACCTGGATGGGTGCCCTCTTTGCGATCGCTGTCATCTACATGGTGGCGGCGGGTTGTTACATAGGTTTCTTGGAAGTCTGTCGCTATTCCCTCACCTCCGCGGAAAAAAGCGTGGCGGCCCGTGAGGACGGCGAACGCGAATACCAAAGATACCTAGCCAAAGAAGACTCGTTCCAACGACAAGCCAATCTTCAAAAGGCCGGCATCCGTGCGTTCCGTGCCGCAGCCGAAAAACTTCCCGCCGACCTGACCCTCACAAAACTCAATCTTCAAAATGGGAAATTTCTGACCGTTTTCGGCACCGGCCCGGCCGATCAGCAGCGAGCTGTCACCGAGTACGCCGATGCCATGGCATCGGCGACCGACGAAACCGTCACCAACAAGCTCTTCGCCGTAATTCAACCGCCGAACTCTCAAACCCGGTCTATGGGCGGACAAATGACCGTGACGTGGAACTTTGTTTGCGAACTCAACACAGGCCCCGATAGGGAGGAAAAACGATGACGAATTTGCTCGATCGCCTCGGCCTGAAACCTCACGAAAAGCGCGTTGTGGTCGTGGTCTCAGCAGTGGTCTTCCTGGTGCTCAACTACCTTTTCGTGTGGCCGCGGTTGGGGGATTATCGAACTCTCCTGGCCAGGACCGAGGAAGCAGAGGACAAACGCGAGCTCTTTGACTTGAACGCGGATAAACTCACCAACTTGACCAATCGCGTGCAACAATTGGAGAGAGGCGGTGCCGGAAGCCTGAAGCACGATCAGGGCAGCCAGTTCTTGAGCGCCATCCAAACTGAAGCCAGCAAAGCCATGCTCAACATCATGCAAACCCGGAATCTTCCGCCACTCAGCGGTCATTACAGCACCAACGATTTTGTGGAAGACCGAGTCATCATGATCAACTTCAACGCCGCCGACTCCAATCTAGTGGACTTTTTATATGCGTTTTCGCTGCCAAAATCCAGCCTCCGGGTTCAATCCTTCGATATCGGCCCCGAGGCACCGGCCCAGCAACGTCTCTCTGGAAGCTTGACGTTGGTCGGCAGCATTGATCGTCCGCCGGCCACCAAATCGGCCGCATCCAAATCCAAGCCCAAAGACAACAAGAGCGGCACCCCGGCTCAGAAAACAGAGGCTGCGGGCACAAAGTCCAACCCAGGCAAGCCAGCAGGGCCAACGACCTCCGACAAAAACGCCAGCAAGAAGCCGGCAATATTGAAGCCTGGTGGCCCGACGCCTCCAGTCAAGCCCGCCCTGGCCAAGACCAATTCGATTTCCAATAAAAAGTGAAAACGGCTGCTATCATCTCATCTGTGCTCCTGTCGTTCTTCGCCTGCGCCGCGCGCTCGCAAGACCAGGCGGCCCCCGCCCTGCCCTCCTTCCCACCCGCACCCGGTGCCGCTCCCGCCAAGAAAGACCCGGTGCCAACAGGAGCTCCAGCGTCCGATCGGGAGGCGGTTCTTAGAAACTTTCTCCAGGCATCGACGAACAAGACTGGAGCCCAACCGCCCTCGGGCCCCGCAACCCCTGCGGCCATAAACACCTCGGTGCCCACACCTGGAGTCCCAGCCTCGCCCGTTCCGCCCTCGACGGGATCACGCGCCACGCAATCTGCGGGTCCTCCAGCCTTTCCTCAGCTCCCAACACCCCCCGCCACACGCACTCCGCGCGCCACCCCTGTCGGCGGTCCCACAACGCCCGCAGTTCCGGGCAGAACCACGGCAACCCCCAATGCAGCCACCCCAGCCGCTAAGCTCGATCCCGACGCCGCAGCGGACGAACTTTTGAAAGACTTCAACTCCGACAACCCTCCTTCCGCGGAGGAGGATCCAGAAGGGTTCATGTCGTTGTTCAAGTTTAACAACATGCCCCTGGATCAGTTCCTCGACGTGGTCTACGCGAGTTACACGGGCAAAACGATTTTGCGGAGCGCCACTCTGCCCGCCGTCCAGATCAACCTGAAAGCCCAGAGCCCGCTCAACAAAAAGGAAATAGTCGAAGCCCTCGACAGCGTGCTCGCTCTCAATGGCATCAGTATGATTCCCACAGGGGAAAAATTCATCACCGCAGTCCCTGCCGCCCAGGCTCTCCAGGAGGGCGCCGCCTTCAAAGATCGTAAATCCGAGGAACTGGCTGAAGCGTCTCAGTACGTCACTCAAATCGTCCAACTCAAGCACGTCAATCCTGTTGACGCCCAAGCCATCATCTCCCCGTTTGCAAAGAATCCGGCCGGCATTGTGGTGATCGAGCAGAGCCGGATTTTGGTCCTGCGCGACTACTCGATCAATGTCAAACGAATGCTCGAGCTGATCGAGAAGATTGATGTCTTCGTACCCATTGACATCCAGCCCGAGGTGATCCCGATCAAGTATGCCCTGGCGGGCGACATCTCTTCCGTGCTCAGCAGCCTCACGTCAGGTGGAGGAGGAGGGGCCGCCTCCGTAGGGGGCACCGGGGGCTTGGGCCGAAGCTCGCGTTCCCGAGGCGCCGGGCGCTCCGGGACCGGGATCGGCGGCGCAGGCGGCCAGGTGAACCAGTTCGGGGGTCAAAACCAAGGGGCCACCGGCCTCGGGGCTCAAGGGGCCGGCCGCGCCGGTGCCGCCGGAGGATCCTTCAACCAACGCTTGCAACAAATCGTCAGCCGCGCCGCCAATGCCGGCGAGCTCCAAATCCTCGGCGATGTCAAAATCCTTCCCGACGAACGCACCAACTCCCTACTCGTGTTCGCCAATAAGCAGGACATGGAAATGATCACCAATATTATCGGCAAACTCGACATCGTGCTCCAGCAGGTGCTCATCGAGGCGATCATCATGGAAGTGTCCACAGACAATGGCAGATCTCTGGGCGTCAGTTATCGTCAACGCCCGAAGAACTCAGGCAAGTTCACCGGCGTGGGCGGTGTCAATAATGGCCAAGGTTTCTTGTCCACTTTCCCCAACCTCGGAGCCGGCGGCACAGGTGCCGCAACCGACGCCGCGAGCGCCTCCTCCTCCCTTCCCGGCGGGTTCAGTTACTTCGGCCAATTTGCTGGAAATTTTGATTTCGCACTCCAGGCCATCGCGGATGACAGCTCCATCAATGTGCTGCAGCGTCCACGCATCCAGACCTCACACGCGGTCCCAGCCAGCTTTTTCGTCGGCGAAACCGTGCCTACGGTCACCGGAAGCAGCTACGGCGATTTCGGCGGACTCGGCAGCGGCTACGGCTCGCGCAATAGCTACCAGCAGCTCCGCGTTGGTGTTCAATTGGACGTGGTTCCACTCATCAACCCCGACGGGCTCGTCGTCATGGAGATTCAACAAAAGATCGATCAGCTCGGCCCCCCTGTGAAGATTGATAACAATGACGTTCCCACCACCACCAGCCGCGAAGCCAATGCGACGGTGGCTGTCCGGGACCGTGATACGATCATCCTAGGCGGTTTCATCAAGGCCGACAAACAAGGCAATAAATCCGGCGTTCCGATCCTCAAAGACGTCCCGCTGTTAGGGGCGCTTTTTCGATCCTCCAGCAACCGCAGGCGCCAAACCGAGATGGTTGTCCTGATGCGACCCACCGTCCTTCCAACGCCTGAATCCGCCGCCCAAGCCGCGTCAGCAGACCGGCGGCGGATGACCCCGGAAATCCGACGCGCAGAGCTCGAGTACCAGCTCGACAAGGAGGAGCGCAACCGCGTCGCGGAAGAAGCGGCCGTGAAGGCGGAAAAAAAGAAGAGAAAGTAACCGTTGTTTCAAGCAAACAACGCTCCAGGGTTCTGATGGCATCCCAGCAGCTTGCCGCCTTGAAACAGGGACTCGAACCCACCGTCCCGCCAACGACGCAGCCGATGCAACGTCGCAAAGCCAAAATTGGGCGCAGCCTCCCCTTGGCCGCCCACCAATTCTGAGCCGCGCCGGACATTGTCCTGCATCCAGGCGGGCAACAAAGTGTGGAAAGGATTGCGCGTCACTTCGCCCACATGAAACGAGGTCCCGGTGACCATTGCCACCACGTCCTCTTCGCTGGATTCAACCATCAAGTTAGGATCGGCCATCTGCCCCCAATACTCCGTCTCCACCGTTGTGGTCGTGAACTCATTTCCCAATAATTTCAGGGCGTCCGTCACCAGCAGATGGGTCCCAATGTGGGCGCTGTTCCAATCCTTCTCGTGCGGGAAAAACACAGCCTTAGGCCTGGATTCAAACAAGATCCGGGCAACGAGTTCAACCGACTTTCCCCAGCTCAACGGATCCGTTTCACGTCCTTTCAGCGTGATGCGCTCCAAGCCGCCGGGCACCGTCTGGATCAGGCCAAAGCCCAGGAAAGCACAGGCCGACTGCAGTTCGCGCCATCGACCTTCCTGGCGGGCCTTGTTGCTGCCCTGAGTCACCGCCACATTCACCACGCGCATCTTGCATTCACGGAGCAACCTCAGCGCAAAGCCCCCGATGATGCACTCGTCATCGGGATGGGGGGAAAAGATTAAAACCTCCGACGCGTCCACCGGCAACGCCGGGTGCTTGGGGATGTCAAAACCGCCGCAAGCGTAGGTCTTGCTCTCGCGTTGGCAACGGGCGTAATCAGCAACAAGCTGACGATAGGGGTTCATGGCAGGAGTCTTATCAGACGGGAGTGTTGGCAAGCAGGAGTTCAATATAGGGGAGATCGTTCGGACTGGTTGCTTTGGGATTCGGGTGGGCAGATTCCACGAGACGAACACGCTGCCCGATCAGCTCACAGGCAGCTGTATCGTCGGTCACAGAAACACCACGATCTCGAACGCACCGCATCGCACGCCGGATCACTTCCACTTGGAAAGCTTGAGGCGTCTGAACAGCCCAGAGGCAGGAACGGTCCAAATGGTGATCGATTTCCTGACCGAAGGTCGAGGTCTTGATCGTATCGGTCACGCGCTGCGCCGACACGGCTGCACCGTGCAGTCGAGCTTCAGAGACCACGCGTTCCACATCCTCCATAGCCACGCACGGCCGGGCACCGTCGTGAATCGCCACCACTTCAACTCCCTCCGGAAGGCTCTGGATCCCGTTCCAAACGGAGTCTTGTCTCTCGTGGCCCCCCGTCACCAATCGGTAGGGTTTCAGAAATCGCACCCTCTTCGCCATTCTCTCAAATTCCTCCTCCATGCCGGCCCGGATCACCACATGGACACGTTCAAAACAGGGGCACGCGTCCAGGCGCCGCCAGCTATGCGCGACGACCGGTAGGCCCGCGATCTCCAAAAAAAGCTTATCGACTCCCGAACCCATTCGGGTCCCGCGACCTGCCGCCACCATCACCGCAACATTCATCGTCCAACCCACTTCTCTGGTTTATGATTCACCAGCGCACGGTCTCCAATCCAGAAATTTGAGTTGCAGCCAGCGCCGACCCTGAAATTCACTCACGCTAGGCACGAATGCGAGATCAAACTCGCTCTCCGGAAAACTCTCCGAGTCCGCATTCCACCAGATAAGCTCATGGCAGCCGAAATCATCCCGCACTTTGCATTTCAAATGTCGGCCGTTTTTCCCAATGTGCATCACCGACCCTTCGACCCGAACAGACGGCACCAGAAGCTGTACCTGGGGGTTGCCCATCCCAAAGGGCGCGAGTCGGTTCAATTCTTCCAACAGAGCCCAATCGACCTTTCCAAGGTCCGTGACGGCATCCAGTCTGAGTTCCGGAATGCGCTGTGCGGCACTGATCGAACGCCTCGCTAAATCGTTCAATGCCTCCCTCAGCGCCACAAGGTTTTCCGATCTCAAGGTCACGCCGGCAGCCATCGAATGCCCCCCGTGTTTGACAAGCAGCGAATCGCACTTCCGAAATGCTGCAGCCATATCGAACCCAACGATGCTCCTTCCCGAGCCCTTCCATTCCTGGTCACCTCCACCGAGAATCAACGTGGGCCTGTGAAATGCGCGCATGATGCGCGACGCGACGATCCCCAAAACCCCGGGATGCCATCCATCCGAGCCTTCCACAATGACATGGTCACGGTCCGGATCAAATCGCGCTTTCAGATCCTCCAGCAGAGGCTCAATAATCCCTCTCTCGAGCTCCTGTCGAGCCTGGTTCTGTGAATCCAACAAGCCAGCCAATCGCTGCGCCTCTTTTGAATCTGTGGTCTGCAAGAGAGCTAGGGCGAGATTTGCCGATTCCAGTCTGCCAGCCGCGTTCAAACGAGGCCCAAGTTGAAAACCCACCTCCTGCGCGCTCACCGCGCCCTGCATCCGAGCGACACCTTTCAACGCCTGCAATCCCAAGCGAAGGGTTGAGGAAAGCCGTTTCAGCCCGGCCGTCACTAGGATTCTGTTTTCCCTGATCAGAGGTACCAGATCTGAAACCGTGCCCAGCGCCACCATATCCAGAAAGACTCTCAGATCGCAGGTGCCAGCTCCCTCGATCCCTGCCTCCCGGCACCGCTTGACCAGAGCATGCACCAGTTTAAAGACCAGACCGACAGAACACAGCTCCGTGGATGGAGAATTCTCCGAGAACGAGGATCCGCCCCAGGGGTTCACCAAAGCCAAGGCGTTGGGGCGTTGGCCGGCCTGCTGATGGTGATCCACGATCAACACATCCACTCCTGCTTCGCGAAGTTCATCGATGGTTGCGATGGATGTGGTGCCACAATCCACAGCGATCAGGAGCGTGGCAGGGTACTGCTTAAGACAGTTCGCCACCCCATCGCGGCTGAGACCATACCCCTCCTCCACCCGGTGCGGCAAATACACGTCGGCGCCCCATCCCAAACCGCGCAAGGCCTCGCTCAGCAACGCCGCCGAAGTCACTCCATCCACATCGTAATCGCCAAAAATGACAACCCTTTCCTCGGCGGCACGCGCCTGCATCAACCGGTCCACTGCCTGACCCATGTCGGGCAATAGGAACGGATCCGTCAGGTCCCTCAATCGCGGCTCCAGGAAGCGCTCGGCTGAAGTGGAATCTCGACAACCCCGGTTCCAAAGGCATTGCGCGGCAACCGGTGAGCCAAGACCGCACGCACGAGCAAACTCGACCGGGTCAGGCATGCTTTCGAACAGATTCCAACGGTGTCGCATCGCCGCGCTCACAAAAAATGCCTAGACAACTTTGTTCCTCCGGCAGCCACCAGCCCTCCCTTCGCTCGCCTCAAGGATCGTGAGCAATCGGACGGATAACGCCTCCTGTTTCTCTCCCTCTTGTCTCCGTTCCCCGCCAATCACTCTTCTCCCTTGGAATCCTGTCTCGGTAAATGCCGCGCATGCCAAATGGAGAGGCCTACGGAGCCCAAAAGAATCCCTCCCACAACCATGAGCGAAACACCGGTCGGAATGATGACATCGACCGCAACCAACAACATCTTGGCGCCGATAAAAGCCAGGACCAGGGATAATCCCAATTTTAGATAATGAAAATATCTAATGGCGCCAGCGAGCACGAAGTACAGCGAGCGCAGGCCAAGGATGGCAAATACATTGGAGGTAAAAACGATGAACGGCTTCTGCGTCACCGCGAAAATTGCGGGGATTGAATCGAGGGCGAAAACCAGATCGGTAGTCTCCACCATGATCAAAACCAGACCTAGCGGGGTCAGAGCGATGGTCTTAAGCCTGTGATCTCCGGAAGCAGGCTCCACGTGTTGCAGAAATGCTTTCCGTCCCCGCACTACGAAATGTTGTCCAACATAATCACGGGTGAGGGGGAAGAATCGACGTGCCCATCGGACCACCCAATTCGATTCCGGATGGACACCTTCATCCTCACTCCGAGCCATGTGCCAACCGGTGTAGATCAAGAAGGCTCCGAACCCATACAGGATCCAATGAAATTTGGCGACCAACACCGCGCCAACGCCAATTAATATTCCACGCATAATCAGGGCGCCGAGGATACCCCAAAACAATACCCGATGTTGAAAAGCGTGCGGGACTCGAAAGTAGGTGAAAATGAGGGCGATTACGAAAACGTTGTCCATGGACAGGGACAGCTCAATCAAATATCCGGTCAGAAACTCAATCGCTTCATCCTTCCCTCGAAGCGGAACCAGCAACCCGGCGAAGATCAACGAGAAACTGACCCACAACAATGTCCAACCAACTGCCTCTCGGAATGAAACCTCCCTCGCCTCCCGGTGGAACACACCCAGATCGAGCGCCAAAAAAAATAGCACGAGTCCAATAAACCCCGCCCAGTGGAGAGCGGTTATTTCGATGATTGCGAGCATGGCGTTGATTGAGAGCAGCAGTTCTCAGTTGGATCGGCAGAGGGGCAGACCTCCCGGTCTACCGGTTGCGAAGGCCTCTGGCCCCGCGCGGAGTGGGACACTCCGCGAACCGGCAGGTCGGAGACCCTGCCCCACGCTGTTCAAAATGAGAATTGCGGGGTTGAGAGGAGTCAGGCTTGTGATCGCCCGTCCTGACTTGCGGCACCCCGCTGGCGCTTTCGGAGGACGCCGGGTGGCCGGCACACCGTCCAAAGAGTCAGAGGACCGAACCTCTCCACCCCAATTCCTCACGCCTGGGACGCAACCGCTCGACTCGCCACAACGGGCAGTGCGGCCATTTTGGGCCGTTCCCCTTTGTGCCACCAGAGAACCAGCGCGCTGGCGATATAGATGCTGGAGTAAGTGCCCGTGATGATGCCAACCAGGAACGTGAACGCAAAGTCGTTGATCACCCCGCCGCCAAACAGATACAACGAGGCGGTCGCAATAAACACAGTCCCTGACGTGATGATCGTCCGGCTGAGTGTCTGGTTCAGAGCCTTATTCATCACCTCTTTGAAAGTCCCGCGTATCCCCAATTTCAGATCTTCACGGATCCTGTCGAAAATAACGATCGTGTCGTTGATCGAGAACCCAATGATCGTCAGAACCGCCGCCACCATCGGAGCGCTGAACTCGCGCCCGCTAATCACAAACAAGCCCAGAGTCATCAGCACATCG
This sequence comes from Akkermansia muciniphila, assembly GCA_945865375.1. Classification (GTDB taxonomy): domain Bacteria; phylum Verrucomicrobiota; class Verrucomicrobiia; order Limisphaerales; family F1-80-MAGS106; genus F1-80-MAGS106. The sequence goes on from CAMBEJ010000036.1 coordinate 16,636, forward strand.
TGAACCACCGCCACCACGGCAGCCACCGCGAACGAGAATTCATAGCGGATGGCCACATAAGCCAGGATGCCGAACAAAGCCAGCAGAACACTGGCCAAAGCCGACTTCAGAATCTCGCGGCCCACACTGGGGCCTACTTTGACAATGGCTATGCGATCGAATTTTGCCTCCGGAAATTTCGCTTTCAATGTCGTCTCCACCGCTTCACCCGTTTCGAAATTGCTGGTCACCTGCAACGTTTCTTTGCCGGAAAGGATGTCCCTTCCGTACTGGATCAAGGGGTCGCCTTTGACAACCGCTTTCAATTCTTCACGAATCTTGTCCACATTTTCCACCTTTTGCGCGAATCGCAAGGTCAACTGATCGCCGCCAGCGAAATCCACGCCCATGACATTGCCCCCACGTGAAATGCCCCAGATCAGGCCCACCAAGACCAATGCCCACGACGCCGCAAAAGCGGGTTTCCAGAAACTCAGGAAATCGATATTTGTCGCGCTGAACAAACGAAGCATCTTGAGGTTCGAGATTTTGTTTTTCGCCAAAAGCCAATCGAAAATCAACCGCGTGACCACCAAAGCAGTGAACATGCTGACCGTCACGCCGATTGTCAGAGTGACGCCAAACCCCTTGATGGAGCCAGTTCCCATGTAAATCAGAATGACCGAGGCGATCAACGTGGTGAGATTGGAATCCAAGATTGTGCCAAAAGCCTTGTCGTAACCGGCCGCCAAGGCGCCTCGAATCGACTTACCAAGTTCGAGTTCCTCGCGGATTCGTTCAAAAATCAGGACGTTGGCATCCACCGCCATCCCGATGGTGAGAACAATTCCAGCGATGCCCGGGAGCGTCAGAGTCGTGCCGATCGAACACATCACACCCATCAAAATGATGATGTTCAACATCAAGGCAACGTTCGCCACCAATCCCGCGAACAGGTAGTAAACCAGCATGAAAACCGCCACGGCAATCGTGCCAATGATCGCCGAACGAATACCGCTTTCGATGGAATCCTTGCCCAACGAGGGATCCACGCCGCGCTCCTCCTTGATTCTGACAGGGGCCTCCAGTGGGTTTTCCAGAACGTTGGCGAGCTCAAATGCTTCTTTGAGGTCAAAACTCCCGCTGATCTGAGCCCTGCCGCTAGGGATCTCCTCATTGATGTTCGGCGCTGAATACAATTCGCCGTCCAAAACGATGGCCAGCCGACGGCCTACATTTTCACGAGTCAGCTCGGCGAAAATTCGAGCACCCTCAGAGTCGAAGGTCATGTGAATTTCCGGTGCCGCAGTGATGTAATTAGGGATGACCCCGGCATTTTTGACATACTTTCCGGTCAAACCCTTCTCCGCTTTTTTCTTCACCAGCACACCGGATGTGCGCACTCGCCCATCCTTGTCCTTGTGTTTCTCGTAAAGCAGCTCGTACCCCGGTTCACTCAGACCCTGATTAACTAATTCGTCGCTATTCGGGTGGACCATGCGGAACTCCAAAAACGCCGCTTTCTGAATCTGGTTTCGCGCGCTTTGTTTCTCGCTCTCCAACAGGCCCGGCATCTGAATCAAAATCTGGTTCTCCCCGGCCGGCTGGATGACCGGCTCGGAAACACCAAACTTATCGACGCGCTTTCGAAGCACCTCGACCGCCTGGGACAAGGCCCTCTCCTTGATCTCAGAGCCTGTCACCGCATTGGTGGACTCCAGATTCCTCGTGTCCATCTCCACCAAAAATGATGTTCCACCACGAAGATCCAATCCCAGTTTTACTTTGCCAGAAGCCTCTTTTTGTAACCGGTTCAAAACAGCCCGAGTGGCGTCTGTCTCCCCTTCCTTCAAAACAACCCAGGGAAAATATTTGAGGACGTTGTTGGTGCCGATGGCCACTCGCAAGTTCCCATACGATCGATCAGGAAACGTCTTTCCCAAATCACGGGCGCTTTGGACGACCGCTTTGAACGAGGCGTCTGGGTTGGACGCGCGAGCCTCAAACTGGACGATCAGATCCTTCGACGCCAGTGGGTAAGTCTCATATAAAGACCACGCCACTACAAAGGCGACAAGAAACCACTTCCACAGATTATTTTGCTTCATAAACCTTCAATTCCGTCTCTCAAGAAATTCTTCCAACCCGCTTTCCATCAACTCTCGCTCGCGCCGCCTGGGGAACGCTCTGTCACCTCGGTCACGGAGGCCTTGGTCACCTCAAGTTTTGAATCCGCCGACCGGATGGAAACCGACTTTTCTTTCACCGAAATAACGATCGCCACAATGCCCGAGCTGGTCACGATCCGGTCCCCAGACTTTAGCCCCTTCAATAATTGATCGTGTTCTTTGGCTTTTTTTTGCTGAGGTCGGATGAGGACGAAATAAAAAATCACGATCATCAGCACCATGGGCACCACATTCACCCAGCCAGGGGGCTGATTGCCTCCTCCTGTTTGGGAAGAGGGACCCATTGCAAAAATCAACGGCGACAAAATAAAGTCAGTAGTGACCATTTTAGTAAGGCGACAAATCTATGGATGAAGTCAGCTTTGGCAAGCGTTTTGGTACGGGAACTCCTTTAAGCCTTCAGAAAGGAGTTCAAACAAGGGACTCCGAGGAGGGGTTCGCTCGCCCATCATCACCTTCCATCAGAGCAGGTTCCAACGCGGGCTCCTGGTCGTGCACCCCCCTTCCAAAGCGACTCAAAACCCGGCCCTCCAAGACCCTCCGCGTCGGCACGTAGCGAGCGACGAAATCGTCTCGAAACTCCGCAAAAGTGCCTTCTCCTATCGATTTTCGAATATCCCGCATGACCTTCAAGTAGTAATGAGAGTTGTGTACGCTGAGCATGCGTAACCCCAGGATTTCGTTCACATTCAGCAGATGCCTTAGGTAGGCCCGGGAAAAATGTTGGCAAGCATAACACGTGCAGCCTTCCTCGATAGGCCTGAAATCCATCTTATTGAAACCACCCTTGATGCTGACCGTGCCCAAGGATGTGAAGGCGGTGCCGTTTCGCGCCACACGCGTCGGCAGGACGCAATCGAACATGTCCACGCCCCTCGCCACCAACTCCACCAATTGCGCCGGCGTACCCAACCCCATCGCATACCGCGGCTTCTCACGAGGCAGGAAAGGCTCGGTCAACTCGACAGCCCTCATCATCTCAGGTTCGGGTTCCCCCACGCTGACCCCGCCAATGGCGTATCCATCGAAATCCATCTCCACCAATTTCTCCGCGCAACTCCGGCGCAACCCTTCGTGAGCGCCGCCTTGAACAATGCCAAAGACTTTTTGCCCTTCCGCGCGAGGTTGCTCACGGCATTCCTGCGCCCAGCGCAGGGTTCTTTCAACAGCCCCCTGCACCGTTCCCAAAGGGCATCCATGCGGTGGACATTCATCAAACACCATCGCCACATCGGATCCCAGGTCTTTCTGGATCTCCATGGCCTCCTTGGGCCCCAAAAACAGGGCCGATCCGTCCAAATGCGAGCGGAACTCCACTCCATGAGCCTTCACTTTTCTGATTTTCGCCAGGCTAAACACCTGGAACCCACCGCTGTCGGTCAAAATAGGAAGATGCCAATTCATGAAATGATGCAATCCGCCCGCAGCCCGAATGATGTCCATTCCGGGTCTGATGCTCAAATGGTAGGTGTTCCCCAGCAGGATCTGGGTGCCCATTTCAACCAGCTCGCGAGGGTCCAGAGCCTTCACGCTGGCCTGGGTGCCGACGGGCATGAAAACCGGAGTTTCAACAACCCCGCGCTTCAATGTGAGCCGCCCCAATCGCGCCTTGGTGCGCCCGTCGCTTTTCAAAAGTTCGAACATGGAAAAAAAACTACCGTATCGTGTCACCGATACGGTAGTGCAAAAAAACTGGGTCTGAGTTGAACAGCGCCCGGGATGGAACTCACATCTTATCAGCCGGAATAGCGGCCCCGTCGAAACGCGCGGACGTCCGCTCTGATATCCACTTCCAATCCATTTTCCCTTGCACGGACTTCGGAGCACGCCGCGACACCGAAGCCCCGACCTTGGTCTCAGAACTGATCCACTTATGCACCTCTGAATGCCCATCGGCGAAGGCAAACCCGCCAGCGCTGTTGTGATAGGTTGCGGGCCAATCGATCCACTCGGCTGTGTTCATGCCGACTGCGAACCCGGCATCGTTGACGCTCTTGTCGTCTTCATCCAGGAAAACCCAGAGCTTTGAAGGGGAGGGATCGATGATATCAGACATCTTGCCGTAGGTGCGGTAAGGTTTGTTGGCCACGTGGCCGTGGTTGTTATCAAGCCAAGGCCCGTCCACAGCAACCCTGCCCTCCTTGGTCCCGACGGCCTGGCTCATCGCGAAGCTGCGGACCCGGGGGATTCTTTTGCCGCCGATTATCACAAAGCTTTTGTCGGCGGGGCAACGATAAATCTGATAACTGGACCCGGTGTATGGGGCGAGCCGAGCGTAACGAGGATCGGTCAGCAACAAAGTATTGGTCGCGTCCTGGGCATTACCCATACTCCCGCTCAACCAGTTGTTCCCGGTGTTCCCATCATCGGGATTCGGCGGCATCAATTCACCGCTGTCCGACGTGTACATGTGCAGAGCCACCATCATCTGCTTGCCGTTGTTCATGCAGAGGATGCCTTGCGCCTTGGTCTTGGCCTTGGCGAGCGCTGGCAAAAGCATGCCTGCCAAAATCGCAATAATCGCGATCACAACCAATAGCTCGATGAGCGTAAAGCCCTCGCGCACTGGCGAATTTTCCCGAAGTCTGACGTGTGCTTTCATAGTTTTCGTGAAGAGGATTCCTTCTAGGTATTGCGACGGTCCTAGTCAATACTTAGTTGAAGCCAGAGGACCAAACAATGTGCGTCTTAGAGCACATCAAACGACGAGTGATACATCCCAATTCAAAGGCCCTTTCAGCCGAGGTGGAACCGCCCAAAAGCATCGTTCGCCCTCATTCACACGCGCTCAAAAGCTCCAGCACCGCACTCACCGCGTTCTCCGCTTTGACCAAGGTCATAGCCCCTCCACGCTGTTTCACTTCGACTTCCCCTTTCGCTAGCGATTTTTCGCCAATTCCGATGCGAACCGGGAAACCGATCAAATCGGCATCCTTGAATTTCACACCGGGCCGATCATTCCGGTCGTCCAAAATGACATCCACACCCCGCCCCAAAAGGTCGGCGTAAATCTTTTCAGCCAACTGACACACCGCAGAGGCTGCGTCCATGCTGAGGGGTGTGATGCAAACCGTGTACGGAGCGATGCTCACAGGCCACAGAATGCCATCCGCGTCATGCCGCTGCTCGATTACGGCCTGCAAAGTGCGTGTGATTCCAATGCCGTAACAGCCCATGACAGCAGGCTGTTGCTTGCCGGATTCATCCAAAAACAAGGCGTCCAGAGCCAGGCTGTATTTCGTCCCGAGCTTGAATACATGGCCCACCTCTATCGCTCGCCGAACTTTCAACGGCTCTCCCGTCACCGGACATAAATCCCCCGCCTTGACGGTTCGCAAGTCCACCCAATGGCCGACGATCAAATCCCTGGCCGTCACGACATGCCGAAGGTGATAGCCCTCTTCATTCGCCCCCGTGGTCATGCCACGGCAGTTTCTCAGCGCCAGATCCGCATAAACCGGAAGGTGACTCACTCCAACCGCCCCCAAACTGCCAGGATGCGCTTTAAGAGCCTCGAAAATCTCTTCCCCAGTTGCCGGCCGGAACTTCGCCGTCCCAAGAGCGCCAGTCAGTTTCGCCTCGTTTAAGCTATGATCTCCGCGGAGCAGGATCAGGACGATCTTGCTTTCCACCGAATAAACGAGGGTTTTAACCTGCCGCTGAGCCGCCACTCCATAGGGCTCCCGGGCCAGGTCCTCGATGGTCGTCACTCCGGGGGTCGCAAACTTCTCAACCTCCAAAGCGGCCTCCGCATCCGTCCCAACGGGCTCAAATGGCTTGCAAGTGGCCTTTTCCACATTGGCTGCGTAACCGCCGCTCTCACAATAAATGACTTCATTCTCACCCGACTCCGCAGGCACCATGAATTCGTGGGAAAACTTGCCTCCCATCACGCCCGTGTCCGCTTCCACCGGAACCGCTTTCAAGCCGCATCGCTTGAAAATCCTCGTGTAGGCGTCATACATCTTTTGATAGCTGCTCTGGGCGGCTTCGTCGGTGCAATCAAAACTGTAGGCGTCCTTCATGATGAACTCCTTGGCCCGCATCAGCCCGAACCGAGGACGAATCTCATCACGAAATTTAGTCTGGATCTGATAGAAGTTCCTGGGAAATTGCCGATACGAGTTCAGTTCATCCGCAACCAGTGTGGTGATCACCTCTTCATGGGTCGGCCCGAGAATCCACTCCTTGCGGGCCCGGTCTTTGACCCTGAAAAAGACGTCGGAAGCCGTTTCGTACCGGCCACTTTTTTGCCAGATTTCCGGGGGTTGAAGGGCGGGCATCAAAACCTCCAAAGCCCCCGCCCGGTTCATTTCCTCCCTCACAATGGTCTCGATCTTCCGCAGCACTCGAACGCCAGCGGGCAGGAATGTGTATAACCCCCCCGTGAGCTTGCGCACGATCCCAGCGCGGAGCAGGAGTTTGTGCGAGATAATCTCCGCTTCCGCCGGGGTTTCCCGCAAAGTGGGTAAAAACGCGTGAGTCCAACGCATAGGTCAGATGGAAAGAAATCGAAAAAGCAACACACTATCCCGCAGCAAGGCCTCCCTGTTAGGCGAAAGGGCCCCTACGATCCCAGCGCCGCTGCGAAACGCAGGGTTACTTCACGGTGTTCACCAACGGCGACAATCCCTGGATCCGGACTTCCAAGCGGTCCGCCGACTCAATGGGGCCAACCCCGCTCGGAGTGCCGGTGAGGATCACATCACCCGGAAGCAAGGTCATGTTCGTGGAAATAAAGCTGACCAGTTGATAACAATTGAAGATGAGCTGGCTCGTGTTCGAGTTCTGCCGAAGTTGTCCGTTTTGGAAAAGTTGAATCGTGAGGTCATGCGGGTCGATCTTGGTCTCCACGTAAGGCCCAAGTGGTGTGAATGTATCAAAGGACTTGCATCGAGCCCACTGGCTCTCGGAGTTTTGAATGGTCCGATCACTGATGTCCTGCGAGGCCGTGTAACCAAAAATGTAACGGGCAGCAGCCGCTGACGTCACATTCCGCATCCGCCTGCCAATGACAATCGCCAGTTCCGCCTCAAAATCCGTCCTGTGCGCCCCAAAAGGAATCTCCACTTTGGCACCGTCCGGTATGAGCGACGTCGGAGCTTTTAACCAGAACAAAGGCTCCTTGGGCAGGGGTTTTCCTGATTCCCGAGCATGGTCCGCATAGTTCAAGCCCACGGCGATGACCTTTGACGGCACCACAGGCACCAGCGTCTTCACGCCCTTTAGAGGCATGGCCTTCTTGTCGTAGGACGGAGAGCCAAAAACATCACCCTGTAAACGAAACAACTCTCCATCCACGACCTTCGCGTAGAATATCTCGTCACCCTTTTGAAATCGACCTATTGCTGCCATAGAGGAAAACTGATACGTAACCGTAACAAACTCCATACCGCGAATGCAAGCCGATACTATGAATTCTGCTTTTTCTCATCAAAATCGTACGCTCACAGTGGTCTGGGTTGTTTACTCCAAGGAATAATGTAGTCTCTTGGAACCATGCCGAACCGACCCAAAAATTGCCTGAAACTGCTCTTGCTGCTCCTCGCGATCCCAGCGCAGATCCCCCGGGCAGACACCTTCTCCTGGCGAAGCAGGGACAACCAGGTCGATGCCGATATCCGTAGCTGGAATCTTGCCAAAGTGCTCCAAACCGTTGCCGTTTCCACGGGATGGAGGATCTACGTCGAACCTGGCACAAACCCCCTCGTCTCCGTCAAGTTCAGTGGGATTCAGCCTTCCGAGGCGCTGCCTAAGCTGCTCGGCAACCTTAATTACGCGCTCCAAAAACAGACCGGCAAACCCGCCAAATTGTTTGTCTATCAAACCTCCATCAGCAGTGCCACGGAGCTCATCGAAACTCCCCCCGACGCCAAATCCGTCGATGAAAAGGGCCGTCTCACTCGAGAACTCATCATCACTCTCAAACCCGAACACGGAAAATCCATCGAAGAAATCGCCAAAAATCTCAACGCGAAGGTGGTGGGGCGTCTCGATGACCAAGGAGCTTACCGCCTGGAGTTTGAAAGCGCGGCGGACGCGGAGCGCGCGAAGGACTTGCTCCAAAACGACACCGAAGTCGCCGAGGTGGATTCCAACTACCAGATTCAGCGTCCTCCCAATCCTGAAGCGCTGGCTCTGGCCTCGCCCTTGCCGCTAAAACTAACCCCAAAACCACTCGGCTCAGGGTCGCCGGTCGTGGTGGGATTGATCGACACCGCTGTGCAACCAGCCGGCAGCGGAATCAAGGACTTCCTCCTGCCTCAACTCAGCATGTCGGGTGAGTCGCCAACCGATAACTCGACCCTGAACCATGGAACGGCCATGGCCAGCACAATCTTGCGAGGAATTTCTATCACCACAGAGACGGGGTCCACTTCCGCAAGAATCCTCCCGGTGGATGTTTATGGGCCGCGTGAATCGACCTCCACCTACGATGTGGCGCGAGGGATCGTCAAGGCGGTTCAGGACGGTGCCAACATCATCAATCTGAGCCTGGGCAGCAGTTCGAATAGCCCCTTCCTCCGGCAGATGATCTCCGATCTTCATGCCAAGGGAGTGCTTTTTGTGGGAGCAGCAGGCAACGAACCCACCACCGCCCCAAGCTACCCAGCCGCGTACCCTGAGGTCATCGCTGTCACTGCCGGAGATCGTTATGGAAAACTCGCGGAATACGCCAATCGCGGCGATTTCGTCGACATCGTCGCCCCTGGTTCCAACATCATCCAATTCGGGGACAAATCCTACATGGGGAGCGGCACGTCCTTTGCCGCAGCCTACATCAGCGGGGTCGCGGCCGCCATGGCCAATGATTCCAAAACACCGCTCACTCAGTTGGAAGCTCAACTGCGCCAAAAGCTGGGCAAGAAATAAGCCCCCTCTTAATCCAAAAGGCTCGCAAATTCAGTAAAACGACCCTGTTTAGCCTGAGGCTCGAGCCACTCCAATTCCCTGCCCTTAATCCTAATCGTAATCGTAATCCTAATCGTAATCGTAATCCTAATCCTAGCCAAAAAGATTTGAAATTTGAACCACAGAGACACAGAGACACAGAGGGGGAAAACTGGGTGGAAAGAAGTTAGGGTTCATTAACTGTTCTTCTCTGTGCCTCTGTGCCTCTGTGGTTCAAAATCTGAGAGATAATTCATCGAGATTTAGGATTTAAGAATCTAGCGATAGGGCTGGTGCAGCGCCACTTTTGTTGCCTTGCTTTTCGTTCGTAAACGCAGATTTAAGAATTCCACCCCAACCGAGAAAGCCATGGCGAAATAAACGTATCCTTTCGGGATTTCCTTGTGGAATCCTTCCGCCACCAACATGCACCCGATCATCAACAAGAAGCTGAGCGCGAGCATTTTGATGGTCGGGTGTTTGTCGATAAATCGGCTGACGTGGCCCGAAAACAGCAGCATGAAGATCATCGCCAAGACCACTGCGGCAACCATGATTGCTTTCTCCTTGACCATCCCGACAGCGGTGATCACCGAATCCAAAGAAAAGACGATGTCCAAAAGCATGATCTGCACGAGCACAGCCGAGAATGTAGGCGCCATCTTGCTCGTGACGGCTCCATCTTCGCCTTCCAGTTTTTCATGAATCTCCGACGTGCTTTTCGCCAATAAAAACAAGCCGCCCACGATCAGGATCAAATCCCGCCCGCTGACCCCATGCCCCATCACAGTCACCAGAGGGTTCGTTAACCCCATCATCCATGCCAAGCTCAACAATAGCAAAATCCGCGTCACCAACGCGAGCGCCAACCCGATCGTGCGTGCCCGATCGCGCTGGCTCGGTGGCAACTTGCTCGCAAGTATCGAGATGAACACCAAATTGTCGATGCCCAGAACAATCTCCAACAACGTCAGGGTCAGCAGGCTGATCCACACCTCCGGGTTTGTGATCCATTCCATGAATTCTTAGTCTATTCTAATTTTAATCCTTCAGCGTCCCCAGAAACTCTATCAAATTCCGAACTTCTTGTCTTGTTAAGACTTTGGTCATTTCCTCAGGCATGGCTGACAGACCCTTCTCGCGGGATGTGATGTCGGCTTTTTTTAACTTTTGCAAACCATCCTCGGGCGAGTTCAACACCAATTCCGCATCGGTCTCGCTCTTGAGCAACCCCGCATACGCTGTGCCGTTTTTCAATGTCACAATCAGGTTATCGAATCCTTTGGCAATCGAACGGTTAGGGAAAAGAATCGATTCCAAAAGGTATTCGCGCGGTTGCCTGGTCCCTATCCCGGTGAGCACTGGCCCCGCTTCGCCCCCTTCACCGTTGACCTGGTGACACCGCACGCAAGCCACATCTGCGCGCTCCAGGAAGATTTTTTTGCCGACCACGGCGTCCCCTCCGAACAACGCCACCCGTTCCACCCCCAAAACATCGTCTTTGGGCCGTGTGGTTTCATATCTCGCGACCAATTCCTTCAAGATCTTCTCCGGCCTCTTCGAGGCGGCATCCAACACATCCAGTTGCATCTCTTTAGGAACCGCTCCCTCGATCAGTTTTTCCATCCACAATTTCAGCACCGTCGCGGCTGCGCTCCCCTCCACCGAAACGACTGCCGCCAACGCGGTCTGCTTTTCACCCACAGACCCACTCTCCAAAATACCCGTGATCCGTGCCAGAGCACCCGGAGATCGATCTGGAGCGCCGAGGGGGGTCACTTCTTTGCGAACCGTCTCATCCGTGTCATTCTGCACATTTTTCAAAACCGTCCCCAACCTCGCATCGTCCATCAGTGCCAGCGAACGGAAGGCTGCAATCCGCTCCGGCGCTGCGGACTCGCGGCTCGAAGCTGAGGTATCCGGTTTATGAACACGATAAATTCGACCCTCCCCCGTGCGCTCCCAACCCTGCACCCCATCGCGCACAAGTTTTTTCACGGTCGGCATCCCAGGCGCGGCGTAGTGTGATTCTTGGGCGACGAGCACGCCCCTCGCAAAGAGCAGGCAAACCCCGGCCAAGTACCGCGAGAATAACTTGTGGTGACGCATGCGACGCAGACAATAATCAGCTTTGCATCGGATGCAAGTCGGGCGCGACAAAATGGAGAAATTGGGGTTGCGCGTCTAGATCACGATTTCAATCGATTTTACTGGGGTCTGAACGTAGGCACGGTCGTATTGGGGAGGACCTTAGCAACGTGAAAAACCAAGAGGGTTGGGTTAGCGGTAAGTGTTTCACTCCGCGCGCCCTGAGCCGAAGCGACCCGCGCGATCAGGTGCATGGCAGATCGAATGTCACCCGCAGGCCGTGGTCTCCGGAACCGGGCTGCAGCGTGAGCTCACCGCCGGCGATTTCGGCGGTGGAGCGGGCAATCGCCAGTCCGAGCCCCAACCCCTGCTGCTCCCGCCGACTGCGCTCAAACTGCTTGAAAGCGTTGACGCTCGCCCGCTGTTCCAACGTCATGCCAGGGCCCTGGTCGGCGATGTCGATCCGGTAGCGCGGACCCTCGAGGGTGCCTGTCACGGTCACGGACTGGCCCGGCTGCGAAAAACGCAGTGCGTTGTCCACGATTTCCCTCACCGCCGCAAGGAGATGCGCCTCGGCGAATTTCCCTACTTGAAAGTCCGACTCAATTACATTACCATATTGTAATGAAGGCAACCCTTACCAGCAAAGGCCAGATCACCATTCCCTTGACCATTCGCAACAAACTGCATCTCAAGTCGGGTGACGTTTTGGACTTCGACGAATCCGCTCCTTTCCTAAAAGCCACCAAGAACATCTCCCCGCAGGCTTGGGATGAGTTTGGGCGGGAGGCCAATGATCCCTGGGCCGGGATGGACATTTCCCAAGTGATGGATGAATTGCGCGGGCCGGTCGAGCTTCCACTCACAGCAAAAAACCGACCGTGATCGCCATGCGCACTGCCCTCGACAGCTCCGTCCTCATCCTGCTCTACCGTAAGCAAGCTGGCTGGGAACATTGGCGGAATCTGCTCCATGCGGCATCGCTAGAAGGCGCACTCATCGTCTCTCCCGTGGCCTTTGCGGAGTATTCTGTGGCCTACCCGACTCTCGAATCCGCTCGCGCCGACTTGGAGCGACTCCACATCTTCTACGAGCCGATTGAACCCGACTCCGCCTATCTCGCCGGACAGATTTTCCTCCGCTACCGGCGCCAAGGCGGGCCCCGCCTGCACCTCATTCCCGACTTCCTTATCGCCGCCCACGCCACCCTCCAAGCGGACCGGCTCGCCGCCCTTGATCGCGGCTACCTCCGCAACTATTTCCCGGCCCTCAAGCTCCTCGCCTGATCGCCAACGGCGCAACACTACCCTAGCGGCGGGGAAGAGTGAGGACTGAAAAATGAGGCAGAGAGGCCAAAACGATATGAAATACCCTTGCTCGGGATATTGTCGAGTCGTAGAGTGAATCAGTATGAGTCAATTGACGATCCGGAATTTTGGAGCGGACTTTGAGAAGGTGCTTGGCGCTGTGGCCACGGAGCGAGGCTGGTCGCTCAATCGTGCGGCAGTGTTTCTGATGCGCAAGGGAGCGGGGCTGGAGGCGAAAGCCGGAGCCCAGCCGGTCGGGAATGCGTTGGACGAATTCATAGGATCCTGGTCCGTTGCAGAGTCGAAGGCTTTCGACAAACGCGTCGCGACGGTCTTCGAAACGGTGGACGCTGAGGTCTGGCAATGAAGCTCGTGCTGGATACCAACGCTTACTCCGCTCTCATGCGCGGCGATTCCGAAGCGGCAAGGATTGTGCGCGAAGCGGCTGAGATACTGCTGCCGGCCACTGTCATCGGAGAATTGCTCTTCGGCTTCTCAGGAGGGTCCCGGGCCGCCGACAATGAATTACGGCTCAAGAAAATGCTCGGCACATCTCGGGCGCGGTTCCTGCCAACCGACTTCGCTGTCTGCGAGCATGACGCGCGTATTGCCCAAACGCTGCGCAAAAAGGGAAGTCCGATCCCGACCAACGACCTCTGGATCGCCGCTCACACCGTGGCGGCGCGTGCTGTTCTACTGTCCGCTGATAATCATTTCCGTGAGGTGACAGGCCTGAACTGGATGAAGTTTTGAGGCCGCATCAACGGCGACCAACGGGACAATCTATGGACTCGTGGAACTCGTCCCTCCGAGAAATTTTTCAAAAAGTCACGAAGGCTCATTGCGCCGAGCAATCGCCAATAACCAACAAGGAACGCCCAATCACCAAATGAACGCCCTGATTCCCTCCCCATGGAAATTGGATATTCCTTGTTGGCTATTGGAAATTCATCTCACCCGAGCTCCCAACCTCAGCGGATTCAACGAGCAAACTCCCGATTTCGAGGCAGTCCAACTCGCCATTTTCTCCTCGTTTTACCCCCACAATTCCAGGGCTGATTCAAGAAAATAGCTGCCGCCCAGCCGGACGGGACGGAGCGCCGATTTCCAATCGGCTTGGGAGCGCGACCGGCGGATCCGTGAAGCAAAGCCGGCTGGAAGCCGGCGCTCCGTTTTCTTGAATCAACCCTGCCACAATTCTCAGGTCTGAGCTTTTGTTTTGCCTTTTTTCACGGATCCCATTGAACTGGTTGAGGAAACGATCGTTTTAGACGTTCTTCAGCATCTCAGAGCCCTCCGGGTCCATCCCAAATCCGAATCCTTTGCATTCCACTCAAAACAGCGAAGAACCAGAACCATGCGGTTGAGATCAATCAATCCTGGTCCGGCGAGGCTCCGTCGAGCCCTCTCGTACGGACCAAGAAATTTTGCCCACAATTTTCTTGCTGAAAAGCGGGTGATCAGTCTATACAAAACCCGACTTTTGCCAGGGCCCATGGAATGCGGACTAACGAACCCCGCCAGGGCAGGAATGCAGCAACGGTAGTCTGCTCCGCATCTGCCGTGGTAACCCTGGCATTTTTTCTTTTTACTCGACCGTGTCTTACCAGGTCATCGCCCGCAAATACCGTCCGCAACGATTCGCTGAGGTTGTCGGCCAGGATCACGTCACCCAAACCCTGGCTAATGCCATCAGGCAGAATCGCATCGCCCACGCTTATCTCTTCGTGGGGCCTCGCGGCACGGGCAAGACCACGATGGCGCGCATCTTCGCCAAATGCCTCAATGCCTCAAACGGACCGACTGTGGATTTTAGCGACGATGATGCCCGGTGCAAAGAGATCACCGAAGGCCGGGCTCTCGACGTTTTAGAGATTGACGGTGCCAGCAACCGGGGCATCGAAGAAGTGAGGGAACTTCGCGAAACCGTGAAATACGCCCCCGCGACTTCGCGGTTCAAGATCTATATCATCGACGAGGTTCACATGCTCACCAAGGAGGCGTTCAACGCTCTCCTGAAGACCCTCGAAGAACCCCCCGCGCATGTCAAATTCATGTTTGCCACGACGGAGGCGGAGAAGATCCTGCCCACGATTCTCTCGAGATGTCAGCGATTCGATCTGCGTCGCATCCCGACTAATCTCATCGTCAAGCACTTGGGACACATCGCGACCCAGGAATCAGTGACAGTCGAGGAAGGAGCCCTCTACGCCATCGCACGCGGTGCCGACGGGGGGATGCGCGATGCCGAATCCACCCTCGACCAGTTAATCAGTTTCTGCGGCGGAAAAATCATTGAAGCGGATGTCCTGGCCATGTTCGGACTCGCCGCGCGGGATCAAATCAACGATCTAGCGCGTTCCGTCGTCAATGGCCAGTTCTCCGAAAGCTTGAAGCTCCTGGACGAACTGGCGCGAGGCGGGAAAGACCTGGCAAGATTGCTCTCCGATTTGCTGGGCCATTTCCGCAACCTCCTTGTCTACAGAATCACACAGGGGGACAAAAGCCTGCTTGAGGTCTCCGAGGCCGAGGCCGAGTGTCTCGCTTCCGAATCCGCCAAAATCGAGACCCAGGCGGTTATTCAAGTGTTGGATGTCCTCACCGAGTCCGAAGGCCGACTCCGCGATGCCGCTTCGAAAAAAATCTTCTTGGAGATCACGCTCTTGAAAGCCATCCAGGCTAGAAAAGCGGTTTCAATCGATTCCGTGATGCAAAAACTGCAGCAGCTGCGGTCGGATGCCTCCGGCGTCAACCCCAGCCCAAGCGCCATCCCCGTCCCCATCCCGTTCAGCCAGCCAACTCCGGCGGATGCAGCCTCGCCGGCTCTCTCAGCGCCCAGCGCTCCGCCCCCTCTGCCCGGCAAGGAAAAGACTCTCGCCTCCGTCCCTTTTGCTTTGGTTGATTCGTCAGACCCACCCCTGGAATCGCCCCGGACAGCTCCGAAGGCGCGACGTCCGCTTGAAGTCAGCGATCCTCCCCGCTCCGGCCCTCCCGGCAGCACCGTGGCGGACGGAGATCTCAACGGGTTGTGGAACAATCTGCTCGACCAAGTTGGCAAGGCTAGTCCCTTCGCTAAAACCTATCTCATTGAAGCACACCCGGTTTCCCTCGTCAGGAATGTGCTGACCATCGGCCTGGATCCTGAGTTTGCGGACCATATGGCGCTCATGGACAACTCTAAAACCAGGACGCTGCTCCACACCAAGCTTCAGGAGGCCGGCGTCGGACAGGTCCAAGTCAAATTCATCATCAGCGAACGGCCCTCTGGCAAACCGGGGCGAGCGGCTCATCCACCCCACCCTCCTGACAACGAAGCCCCGGCACTCAAATCAGCCTCGACTCCGGCACAACCCCCTGCCGCACTCAAGGGTCCTGTGGAAAAGCCCGCCGCAGCAAAACCTCTCGCTCTTGAGCATGACGATTTTAAGACCGATCCCCTGATCCGGCAAGCGCTGGAAATCTTCAGAGGTCAGATCATCGATGTGCGATCTTAAGATCACAGTTCTTGAACTCCGCAGTTAATCCCATCATAATCCCCCCATGTCCAGCATTGGCAAACTCATGAAGCAAGCCGCGCGAATCCAGCGGCAAATGGAACAAGCGCAAACCGATCTCGCGACCAAAACATTCGAGGCTACGAGCGGCGGCGGTGCCGTCACGGTCGTCGCTCGTGGCGATGGTACGCTCGCCACCGTAAAAATTGATCCTCAAGCGCTAAACCCAGCGGATGGTCAGCTTCTCGAAGACATGATCCTGGCCGCCGCAAACAGCGCCCTGGTTCAGGCGAAAGAAATCTCATCCACGGAGATGGACAAAATCACCGGCGGACTTTCCATTCCTGGCCTGAGCTGAGCGGCTGAAGGCTTCCGCAGCCCCCTCCAGCCTTCGCCTCTCAGAGCGCACCGCAAACGAAGTAGAATTGAACCCTTCGCATGCTCACTCTTCCGGAGCCGATTCTGAACCTGGTTCTGGCGCTCAAAAAACTCCCCGGGATCGGACCTCGATCGGCCGAGCGCATCGCCCTTTTCCTAGCTCAAACGGAATCTCAAGAAGCTCGTCGGCTCGGGGACGCGATCGTGGCGGCTTGCGATCGTGTCAACGGGTGCGATGTGTGCGGTGCTCTCACCGAAAAACAGCCCTGCGCGCTCTGCGATAGTGCCTCTCGAGATCGCTCTTTGCTGTGTGTGGTCGAGCGTGCGGTGGATATTTTCGCTTTCGAAAAAGGCGGTTCATTCAAGGGTCTCTACCACGTTCTCGGAGGCAGGCTCTCACCCATCAACGGGATCGAACCCGGTGACCTGCGCATCCCCGAGTTGGTGCGGCGAACCCTTGATCCTGAGATTGGCGAAGTCATCGTCGCTCTCAGCATGGACGTGGAGGGCGACGCGACGGCGTTCTATCTCGCAAAACTCCTGGGGCGACCCGGCCTCCTCATCACGCGCCTTGCCCAAGGCCTACCCTCCGGCACAGGCATCGAGTTCACCGACCAACTCACCCTCAACAGAGCTCTCGAAGGGCGGCGCACATTACCGTCTCAATGAGCTGTGGTTCAAATGAGATTATTTCGAACTCAATCGTGAAAACTCTACCACGCCCCAAAGCGGTCATTTTTGATCTGGGAAAAGTCCTCCTGGACTTCGATTACGGAATTGTGATCCGAGGCATCGCCAAACGATCCGTAATTTCCCTCGAGGACCTGCGCACCCTCATCGACCAGTCCCCGCTTCTCTACCGCTATGAAACCGGCCTGATGTCCACGCTCGAGTTTTACGAGGCTATCCGTACCGCCACGGGTTTCGAGGGCTCTCTCGATGATTTCTCGGGCATTTTTGGGGACATATTCACCGAAATTGACCCCATGATCCGCCTCAATTTGAACCTGCGCCTGGCCGGCATCCCAACTTTTATCTTCTCAAACACCAACGAACTCGCCGTTCGTCATATTCGGTCCACCTATCCCTTCTTCAAGAATTTCAACGGATTTATCCTGTCTTACGAACACAAGTCGATGAAGCCAGCGGAGGCTATTTATGAAGCGGTCGAACAGGCAACCGGGTTGCAGGGTCACGCGCTGCTCTATATCGATGACCGCCTGGAAAACGTGGACGCGGGGGTCCGGCGGGGATGGCAGGTGATCCACCATTTGGCGGCCCATCAAACGATCGAGGAGGTTAGCAAGAGGCTGCTGATTGGACACGTCATGATGTAGTCATCCATCACGAATCCTCCACCGATATCCACCACCACCTCCTCACGGATGGAAAACCCATATCGACAATAGGCAGTGAAGGCCTGCTGATTCTTCTTGTTCACGGCGAGGATGATCGTCTGAAACGCGTTGGCGGCTCCCCAATCCGCCGCGTTTAGCAGGAGTTTCCGACCAAGCCCCGCGCCCTGGTTTTCAGGCAGGATGTAGAGCTTATGGAGCTTCATCTCACCTGGCGCAGGACCGGAACCGAAGGCGCTAAAACCCACCGCATCGCCGCCTGCTTCAGCGAGTTCATAACAAACACCCCGACGCGTGATGTCCTCCAGGATAGCCGCAGGGGCATACATCCGCGCCAGCATGTACTCGATTTGTGTCAGACCGATAATCGAGGGGTAATGCACGGTCCAAATGCGGCGAGCCAATTCGATCACAGCGCCTACATCGCCTTCCCCTGCTCGGCGCAAAACCACATCGTGGAGATTTTTCTGGTTCATCAGGTTGAATCTTATTGCCACATTTCCAAGGGCCTATTAAACGCTAAAACATCGTCAACGTGCATCACAATAATCAAAAGTGATCTCCCGCTCGAAGGGCGCGGTGTGACCGATTCTTTTGAGTTGGTTAATCTTCGCTTTTCAAGAGACTCAAGGTCATGGACGAATCCATTCGGGAGTTTGATTACGACGTCGCGATCATCGGTGGAGGGAGCGCGGGCTACGCCGCAGCGCGCACCACGGCTGCCGCAGGTCTCAAAACCGCCGTCGTCGAAGGCGGTGCCAAGGTCGGTGGATTGTGCATCCTCCGCGGCTGCATGCCCACAAAGGCTCTGCTCTGGGCATCCGAGGTTCTGCACCTCTCACAGCGCGCCTCGATCTGGGGTGTCCTCCCGCGCGACGTCGGATTCGATTTCGAAAAGGTCATGGCGCGCAAAGATGCCATGGTGGAAGAGTTCGCATCCTACCGTCGTCAGCAACTCAACGATGGACGGTTTGTTCTCGTGCGGGCCAATGCCGTTTTCACAGACCCGCACACGCTCCAGCTCGACAACGGCAGCTCACTCACCGCACGACATTTCATCATTGCAACCGGTTCCAAAGTCGCACCGGTTCCATTGCCCGGCCTGAACACGATCGGATATATGACGAGCGATATCGCCCTCCAGCGCCGCGCCCTGCCAAAGTCCCTCTTGGTGCTCGGAGGCGGCGCGGTCGCTGTCGAGTTTGCTCAATTCTTTGCCCGGCTCGGAGTCCAAGTCGTCCTGATCCAGCGTAGCCACCATATCCTGCGCGATTTCGACACCGACGCCGCGTCGGTTCTCGAAGGGGTGTTCCAGCGTGAGGGAATCTGTTTGGCCACGGACACGCGGCTTTTGGATTGCCGGATCGAAGGAGGCCTGAAGGTGATCGGGTTCGAACGGCAGTCCAAACGAGTGGAGTGCGCTGCTGAGGAGATCCTTTTCGCGCTCGGCCGCATCCCTGCAATCGAGTCCTTGGGTTTGGAATCCGCCGGTGTTCGCGTTGAGTCAGGCCGTGTTTGGACGAACGACGGGATGCAAACCAGCGCGTCCCACATCTGGGCAGCCGGCGATTGCACGGGACGGCATGAGATTGTTCACATCGCCATCCAGCAGGCCGAGATCGCCGCACACAACATCCTCCATCCGAACAAGCCGCGAACCATCGATGACCGGCTTCTCGTGAGTGTGGTCTTCACCGAACCGCAAGTGGCCACGGTGGGACTGACGGAGAAAGCGGCGCTCGCCGGCGGCATCTCATTCCTGACCGCGAGTTATCCGTTCAACGACCATGGAAAGTCGTTGATCATGGAAGCCCGCGATGGCTTTGTAAAATTGCTGGCGTGCCCGGCCACGGGCGAAATCCTCGGAGGCTGCTGCGTGGGCCCTCTAGGCGGCGAATTGATCCACGAGATCGTCGTGGCGATGCATCAGCGGTTGACCGTCCACACCCTCGCCTCAATCCCCCATTACCACCCGACGCTCGCAGAGATCTGGACCTATCCCGCCGAGGAACTCGCCTCGGCAATTCCGCTAAAATCGAGAGGGAACGAATGAGAGAGAGAGATTGCATCAGCCAGCAGAAGCCCGCGTGATGGCAGCTTGATATTGACTCAGCCTGATCCGCTACCCTTCCTCGCTCACAGAGATGTCCAACGTCAACAACAACGCCGTTTCGATTTGACGCAGTAACGCGCGCGAAAGAATTCCCATCTACGGACCAGTCTCGTGCCATCAATCACCCGCAATTGATGTGTCAGGACCGCAGATTCATTCGTGAGGCCACCCTCCCCGGCTGCCAGCCGGACACAGCGCGGGAACTCCGCCCAGCGGAGGTTGGACGTGCAGGGCATGACGACCGCCCTGCGCAGGAAGGAATTGAGGGAGCCCGCTTGCATTACGATGACCGGGCGGGTCGCCGCTCTGCTCGGAACCCAGCACCGGATCCAGGCTCGCCATCCAGACCTCGCCGCGCTTCATGCCTGGTCAGCCTGGGTGAGGCCGCGTTGATAGTCGGCCAGACCGGACTCCGCGAGGGCCATGTCTTCCGCAGCCAAAGACCACTCCGCCACGGATGCCCGCCTCATGCGCATCGCCCACGCGGCGACGTCCATCGTCATGGTGGGCCAAGTTCGCCAAGCCCGATGAGAGGCACGACGAAACCGAGCCGCCTTCCGAGGGTTTTGATCGACGGGAGTTCGTGGTTCTCGTGGGCGAGTCGCACGGCGGACAGAAACAAAAGTTCCTGACGCCGCCACTCGCGAGGTCGCAAAAGCCATGCTAAAGGTCAAACGCGTCGTTCGTCCCACATCCGCTGAAACCTCGCGATTGCCTCGCTCGCGTCGCTGAACCGGCTCGATAGCACGACCTTCTTTGTCCGGGGAACTTGCGGAAGCGGGAGAAGGCGCAGATTCTGGAAGTGGTGGAACGGCTGTAAACCAGGGTCTGCCAGTTTGGGCAGAGTTGCAAACTCGGGGGCGGGGTTATGCCTTGGCTTTACAACACTCGGTCGGTGTGGTAGCATGCAATTGACAGTAAATTGCATGCCTATGATCAACCTCGCAGACATTCATTCCTTGTCTGATTTCCAGCGAAACACGAAGGACCACGTCTCAAGACTTAAGGAGACGGGGAAACCGTCCGTGCTGACGGTGAACGGCAAGGCGGAACTGGTTGTTTTGGCCGCTGGGGCATTTCAGGAATTGGCTGCGAAAGTCGAACGCGCCGAGGCAATCGAAGGTATTCGCCGTGGTCTGGCCGATGCGGATGCCGGAAGAGTCCGCCCGGTTCGCGAAGCAGTTGAAGCCATCCGAAAGAAGCGCCGAATTCCCAGGGCCTCGTGAAATACGAAGTCCTGATCGCTCCGTCTGCCGAGGCAGATCTCGAAGAAGCTTACGGCTGGCTTTCGGAGCAGGCTGCGGAGGCAGCGGTCAAATGGTATAACGGAGTGCTCGACGCGTTCTTGTCTTTGGAAACGTTTCCAGAACGTTGCCCGCTCGCACCGGAGAGCCAGGCTTTTGAGAGAGAGATCCGCCAGCTTCTTCACGGCAAACGCCAACATGTTTACCGCATCCTTTTTGACGTGTCGGGTGAAACGGTCCGAATTCTTCACGTGCGTCACGGGGCGCGTCAGCACCTGAAACCACCAACTTGAGCCACTCCGCAGGCATTTTACACGGCGGTAAAGCGAAGAAGATGCCGCCGGTGCTGTGAGCCATAGGGGTCAGTCAATGGTATCGTGCTAATTTCCCGAGCGAAACCGAGAACCGAGTTCCGAAGTAATCAGTAATCAGTCGAAGATGGAGGGAAGAGGAACCATTTCCCACGAATCTCACAAATTTTCACGAATGGAAGAAGACCAAGGGGTTTTTATCCACAGATTTCCACAGATGGGGAAAATCGGAACTGACTCTGCGGAATCTGAAAACCTCCATTGGAATGGAGCCGTTGCGCTGTCAAAGCCCAACGTAAGCGTCAAGCGGAGGGCGTCCTGCCGAGGGCTCGGCT
>CAMBEJ010000037.1 GCA_945865375.1 Akkermansia muciniphila
TAACACGGATAGCACGGATAAAGTACCCCTCTCAGCTCCCTTTCCTCATCCGTGTTATCCGTGTCATCCGTGGTGTCACTTCAGCGTGGTGAAGCGGCGGGATACCCGCGTCAGGGGAGGCGACCTCGGATAACGTGAGTTGCACCCGAAGAGCCCTCTGCGCTCTCGCGACTCTTTACACTGGATGAGGGTTTGACATAGTGGAAGACTATGAGCACCGACTACGGCGAATCCTGGCGACGGTTTCAACGAGGGTACAGCCGGTTCCCCTCAGTGAAATTAGCAATTGATTTAAGCTGCATAAGTATTAGTGATGACAAGCTTGCTAATTTGAGGGCTCCATTCGAGGTTGCATTTCGTTCCATGGCCCTTCTCGAATCCGGGACGATTGCCAACCCTGATGAAAGCCGCATGGTTGGCCATTATTGGCTCAGAAATCCAGATCTCGCTCCAAGTCCTGGACTGCGCGACGAAATTGTTGAAACGGTGCGCCGGATCCACAGTTTCGTGGAGGCGGTACACACCCACAAAATTCAGGGTAGTACGGGCCGCTTTGAAAACCTGTTGGTGATTGGAATCGGCGGCTCCGCTTTGGGGCCACAATTGGCTTCGCACGCCCTTGGCAATCCTGCCAGCGACAAACTCAAGGCTTTCTTTTTTGACAACACCGATCCCGACGGCATGGAACGAGTTCTCGCCACAATTGGCGATCGGCTGGGGCAAACCCTAGTCATCGTGATTTCCAAATCAGGAACGACGCAGGAAACCTACAACGGCATGATCGAGTCACGATCGGCGTACGAGGCGGCGGGACTCAGTTTCCCGGCGCATGCCGTCGCCATTACAGGCAAGGATAGCAAACTGGATCGACTGGCTGCCAGCCAGTCCTGGCTCCAGCGGTTTCCGATGTGGGACTGGGTGGGTGGCAGAACCAGTGAAACTTCAGCTGTAGGCCTGTTACCCGCTGCCTTGCAAGGGTTTGACATCGATTCCATCCTGCGTGGAGCTGCCGCCATGGATGCGTTGACGCGACACCCTTCCGTGGAGGGCAATCCGGCCGCCTTGCTTGCATTGGCATGGCATGTTGTTGGCTGCGGGAAGGGCGCTAAGGACATGGTGATCCTGCCGTATAAAGATCGCCTGGAGTTGATGTCCCGGTACCTGCAACAATTGGTCATGGAATCGATCGGCAAGGAATCCGATCTTGAGGGTAGGATTGTGAACCAAGGAATAGCGGTTTATGGCAACAAAGGGTCCACGGACCAGCACGCGTACATTCAGCAGTTGCGGGACGGGTTGCACAACTTTTTTGTCACCTTTATTGAGGTCTTGCGGGACCGATCAGGGGCCGATGTGTGGGTCTCCGAAGGCACCACTTCCGGCGATTATCTCCAAGGCTTTTATTTAGGCACGCGCGCGGCTTTGAATGGAAACGGTCGAGAATCCCTGACACTCACGTTGGACGAAGTGTCCCCTTTTACACTCGGTGTGCTCATTGCGCTTTTCGAACGTGCGGTGGGCTTCTACGCCTCCCTTGTCGGCATCAACGCTTACCATCAACCCGGAGTTGAAGCAGGCAAGCGCGCTGCTCAAATCGTCATCGAAAAGCAGCGCCAACTATTCACATTCCTCAGAGCGCATCTTGGAGCCCGTTACACGGTTGAGGACCTCGCGCAGCATCTGGGAGGCTTGGACAGCGCCGAAATTCTTTTCAAAGTGTGTCAACGACTGGTTCAGAACCCTGCTCGTGGAATTCGATCGAATTGTGCGCTAAACCCCTTCGCCACACTGTATTGGGCTGAAACTGAATCCGAGGTTTCCAAAACCTCTCAATAAGGTCTATCCAGAGGTTCAACCCCCGCATCTCGGTTAAAACTTAATCCGGCAGTTCATTGAACCGCAAAGATCGCAAAGAACACATAGGGAATGAGTTGCGAAAAACGATGATTCCTCAAAGCATCACCGACCGGATGATCCTCATTGCTCTGCTAGAACTCCACAAGTGCTTGGGTTTGAGTTCTCTGCGCTCTTTGCGGTTAATTCAATTGCTCTTTCTAGGTTAAAGCGGACCGGCATTCCCCGAGCGACCTTCCCCGATATGTTTGTTTATCCAAAACTTTATGATGTCATCGTCGTGGGTGCGGGCCACGCGGGCATCGAGGCGGCGCTGGCTTCTGGCCGTATGGGTTGTCAGACTCTACTGCTTTCCATTAGCTGCGATAGCATCGGTCAGATGTCATGCAACCCGGCCATCGGGGGATTGGCTAAAGGTCATCTCACGCGTGAGATTGATGCGCTGGGCGGCGAGATGGCTAAGGCGACGGACATGACAGGCCTCCAATTTCGGATGCTGAACACAAGAAAGGGTCCATCAGTTTGGGCCCCCAGGGCGCAGTGCGATAAGAAGGCGTACCAATTCCGCATGAAATGGATCTGTGAGAGCCTGACTAACCTCGACGTCAAACAAGCGCAAGCTCTGCGCATCGTGACCTCGGATGGCAGCGCCTGCGGCATTGAGACCACTCTGGACGTGCGGTATCGGGGCCGTACCGTCATTATTACAACCGGCACTTTCCTGCGTGGTTTGATGCATATCGGCTCGAATCAACAAGCGGGTGGACGGGCCGGTGAGGCCGCCGCCGTCGGACTCTCTTCTTCTCTGACAGAATTGGGAATCCAACTGGGCCGGCTCAAGACAGGGACACCTCCTCGCCTGCTCCGCCGAAGCATCGACTTCTCAAAAACCCAGGAACAGCCCGGCGACGAGCCCGTTCCTTATTTCAGTTATTGGAAAGAGGATTTGTTCCACGTGGAACATTCGAAGATCAACCCGCGGGATACGGGTCACTCAGGGGGAAAATACCCTCCGGGTTCGATTCTGGACAGAATTAACGGTCAACTCCCTTGTTATATAACCCACACATCCGAGGCTACGGCAACGTTGATTCGCGAGAATCTGCACAAATCGCCGATGTATTCGGGTGTGATCGAAGGGGTTGGACCTCGGTATTGCCCATCGATTGAAGACAAAATTGTAAAGTTCGCGGACAAGGAACGTCATCAGATATTCCTAGAACCCGAAGGGATTGGAACGGATGAAATTTACGTGAATGGATTTTCGACGTGCCTTCCATACGAGGTTCAAGTTGATTTGGTCCGGACGATCACAGGGTGTGAGCATGCGGAAATCATGCGTCCGGCCTATGCTGTGGAATATGATTTCGCCTTTCCAACACAACTGTCCGCGTCTTTGGAGTCGAAGTCCTGCCGAAATCTGTTCTTGGCCGGACAAATCAATGGCACCTCTGGCTACGAGGAGGCTGCTGCTCAGGGACTGATGGCCGGGATCAATGCAGCCAGACGTGTGCGTGGAGAAGAGGAAGTGGTGCTTCAACGCGACCAAGCATACATCGGGGTGCTCATTGATGATCTGATTACGAAGGGAGCATCAGAGCCGTATCGCATGTTCACCTCGCGGGCCGAATACCGGCTGCTGCTCAGGCAGGACAACGCGGACATGCGCCTGTCCGAAATTGGGTTTCAAATCGGTTTGTTGCCGCGACGGAACTTTCAATTGTTCGAGCAGAAAAGGGCCGCTATTCTGTCGGAAGTGCGCCGACTCGAAACGACGTTCCAAGGGAGTCATTCCCTTGCCCAGATGTTACGGCGCACCGAAGTTTCCTACTCAGATTTGCCGGGCGAAGCCCCTGGGTTAACGCCGGAAGTGACGTGCCAAGTGGAGATCGCCATCAAGTATTCCGGCTATATCAGCCGACAAGAAATTGAGGTCCAGAGGTTCAAGTCGATGGAAGAAAAGCACATTCCAGGATGGATCGATTATGCTGAGGTTCCGAGTTTGCGGAATGAGGCGCGTCAGAAGCTTACGAAAATCCGGCCCGGAACGCTCGGGCAAGCTTCTCGCATTTCGGGGATCTCGCCAGCGGATATAAGCCTGATTTTGGTGACCATGAAGCGAGGGCCGAAAATTCAAGCGGACACTGTAGCAGAGAATAAGGATCCGCTCGAGTTGGACGACGGCACATAGCGATTCGCAGAGGGTAATGGTGCTTAACCATGCATGGCCGTCACATGATCACGATGCCAAAGAAAAACGCGATCCGGAGTGAGGCCAAACAGGAGTCACCGATGCATTGTAGAGAGGCATCTTGAGTCGAGGTCCGTTGTTGACCGCCCACGGAGTCGCTTCTACAGTAAATTGACTATGAATGCTACTGTATCCGTCAGCCAGCTCCAGGACCGCGCGCCGGCCGTGGTCAAACAATCCGAAGAATCCGGGCCGGTTTCGATCTCCAGACATGGAAAGGTCGTCGCGTTTGTTATTTCTAAAGCGGAAGTCGAGGGTTTGCTGGAAACGATCGAGGTTCTCAACAGCCCTCAGGCGATGGAGGCGATTCGAGCCGCGACCAATGGTCAGTCCGAGTCAGGGAAGTCCTTGGCGCGATTGGAAGAGGAATTGACCAATGAAGAAAACGGTTAGGGTCCTCGCCAAACCCGAACAATTTATCCGGTCCCTGGCACCGGACACTCGCCGCAAAGTCTTGGCCGGTCTCCGGGCTCTTGAATCCGGCGGCGGCGATGTCAAGGTCCTGGAAGGGCCCCTCCAAGGGTGGTATCGCCTCCGCGTCGGACGTTACCGGATCATTTACCGTGAGATGCCAAACCGCGTAGTACAATGCGACAATGCGTCTTCGCCGATTCCCGCAATGTGGTTTATGACCTTTTCGAAAAACTTCTGGCGGAAAAACTCCTGAACCGATAAGCGAGTTTGCGCGGTCAGCTCGGCGGGTTCGAACAAGGGGATCGGTTCTTGCAATTAATTTTTCGCGAGCCTAGCGCCAAGCGGGTCAGAGATGACTATTGGTATACTCACAAATTCCCGGCGACAGACAGTTTATTCTGGAACTTGACAAGCCTCTGAACTCAGTAAAACGACCGTGTTTAGCCTGAGGCTCGAGCAACTCCAATTCCCTGCTCCCAATCGTAATCCTAATCGTAATCCTAATCGTAATCCACCCCTCTGTTTCAAGGGCAACACCCGAGGATTACGATTACGATTACGATTACGAGAAGTTCTGGAAAAATCTGAGAGGCGCACCTCAACGAGGAGTCAACACACTCGTGCTTGTGCATCGCCAACAATTGATGGAGCAGTGGGTGGAGCATCTCGCCCAATTCCTGGGGTTGACCACTCGCGAAATAGGTCGCTGGGGTGGTTCCATTAATCCAACGCCGTTATCCCAGAGTTACCTTCCGACCACGCCGGGAATGGGCTTGGCGGACTTGGGGGACGCGGCTGTAAAGTCTTCGCCGAGGAAGGCTGCGACCGTCGCGGCGATTTGACTTTGTGTGATCTTGACAGTGTTCTCTCGCTCACCCAAGGCTGCTGTATCGGGACCCAGAATCGCCACCCAAATGGATCCGGATTCCGGGATGGCCTGGCCGTGACTTTTCCATGCTACAGGGGCCGGGCCACGACCGTGGTCAGTGGACAAAATAAAGGTGGTTCGGTTCCGGTATTGCGGCATGGATTGCACCATCTCCCACAGTTCCCGCACGAACCGATCGAAGTTGTGGGCGGAACGGAGGTACAGGTCATAGCGGCTGTCGTGAGCCCA
This sequence comes from Akkermansia muciniphila, assembly GCA_945865375.1. Classification (GTDB taxonomy): domain Bacteria; phylum Verrucomicrobiota; class Verrucomicrobiia; order Limisphaerales; family F1-80-MAGS106; genus F1-80-MAGS106. Next base: position 5,637 of record CAMBEJ010000037.1, read on the forward strand.
ATCATCAGTTTCTCCAAGAGCGGTGTAGAAGGCGCGTGGATGTAATTGAAGCACCATTTCCTGAGTTGCCAATCCGGCGAAACTGTCCATGGAAACGTCCGACCAAACCATGGTTGTCCGGTCAAGCAAGGATTGCGCAACCGGGGATAAGTTGAACTTCTTTGTGCCCTCCGGGACATCGAAGGCGCTCCACACTGGGAACCCGGCTAAGTCGGAGTTTAGAATCCATGGGATGACGCCCCAACTCACGCTGGCTCCCACTTTTCCAGCAAACTGCTTTTGAGTTTGGAGCCATTGGAAAACGTTTGCGTTCGGATTTGGCTTCCGGTCATTGCTTTCGATTCGTGGGTCGGCAATGCCGGTCAGGAATTCACTGTATCCGGGGTAAGAAAAATTACGACCGTTCGTTACTTGAACAACCGAACCCTTGGCGTGGTGGCCCCAGATCTGACCCTCTTTCGCGACTTTGCTCCAGATAAATGGGAGCAACGCAGCACGGCGCGCTTCCGCGGAATTTCTCCAAAAATCCTTTGCAAGAGCGTTGGTATCTTTGACACCCCCTGCTTCTTTGGTCATCAACCCGGCTTCCGCGCCTCCGAAAACTTCCTGCCAGCGGAGGCCGTCCGTGGTGAGCAAAAATACATTTTGTGTGAGGAGCGTGGCGGCTTGCAGAACTGAGCCGATGTTCGAAAGCAGAACCGTTGAGAGCACCCAGACGAGAAACCCTCTGAAGGTCCTCTGTGTTGCCCCTATCAGGGTCTGTGATATATTATGTATCATATTGTTAAAGAACACGTTGTGATATATTATGTGCATCCATTACGAACGACAAAGCATACCGTTCCGTCCGGAAAAACGTCACCCTCACCGAAAAAGTGAGATCGGGGTCAACCATCCTGAATTTCAGTCTCAACCCAGAACTTTTATACGGAAACTGGGGTGCGAGGGCAAACTTTCTTGTCAGTTTCGACATCAGATCAAAGAAGCCACCAGGCACGATCCACTGCGCGCATCGGTGGGAAAGAATTGAGTGGAAGCTGCTGGGGTGCAACTCACGGTTTCCGGGAGGTGTCGTTCGGAGGACCATACCTACCGCAGAATGGGAAGAGTTAACCACGGATAACACGGATAGCACGGATAAAGTACCCATCTCAGCTCCCTTTCCTCATCCGTGCTATTCGTGTTATCCGTGGGTCAATTCAGCGTGGTTAAGCGGCGGGATACCCGCGTCAGGGGAGGCGACCTCGGATAACGTGAGTTGCACCCGGAGCGACTTGTTCGGCGCTTTTGCCATTGATCCAGAGCTCAGACTCTGCCAAGTCAATCGTCTCTGACCAAATCACGCCGTAACCATGCTGGTTTGGGCGCACCTGCTGGAACAAAGCCTCGTCTGCGAGCGGTCGAAACGCTTCGCCGCGAAGTAGCTTTTTAAATCAACGTCCACCACCCAGGTCTTTCCCTGGTCCAGCAGTCCGTTAACTCTCCGCAACGCGTCTTTGCATCGACGCTGGTGGGAGCGTATGTTTATGGTGACTTTGTGACCGGCAAGATCTGGGCCTTACGGCCGAATGGAAAAGGCACATTCGACAATCAGGAACTCGCGCACACGGTCATTTGTTTTTCAGAGGAGGCAACCGGAGAACTTCTGGTGCTGGACTATGCGGGTGGAATTTACGAACTTGAGCGAAACACCGACCACACCCGGTCCGGTATGTTCCCTGTTAAGCCGTGGAGACGGGACTGTTCGAATCAGTGCCTCTTCAACGACCGGCGTCTGGCGTCGTCCATTTTTCGGTAAATTCCGAGCTTTGGACTGACCACGCGATCGCGGATCGGTGGGTTGCGGTGCCGGGCGCTGAGGCGGTCACAAACAATGCGGCTGGGGGCTGGGTTTTCCCGAAAGACATGGTGTTCGTGAAAACTCTGTCACTTGAAGTCAACAGAGGAAACCAACCCCAAATCCTCGCCTAAGGATTCTGGAAGTGAGATTGAGTCAACATCCACGGGGCTTGGCTGAAAATGGTGTCCCATACAAAGCGTATAGGGCTCAAAAGTTGGGATGGCCTGATTTAACGGCGTTGTTCGCGCTGTTTCCAATCCTTAGGCGAGGATTTGGGCCGCATTGGAGTGGTTGCATTATTTGCCAAAAAAAGACTACGCCGGTGAGGACGGCGTTTCCATGTTTGCCAGTAACAACAGCGATCCGGTTCAGTCCGCCAGGGTCAATTTGCAGGTTTCCGTTGCGGCACGAAACGACGCCCCGATATTTACCGTCAACGCAATCCCCGAAGCGACTGCTGGTGTGGCCTATTCTTTTTCATTAACCGCTTCGGACGCGGACCTAGGAACCACGCTCTCTTTTGAAACTGTGAGCGCCCCCGATTGGCTGATTCTGAATGCCAGCACCGGCGCACTCAGCGGAACACCAACCGCCACCCACGTGGGTTCCCAGGTCGTTACCTTCACGGTGTCAGATGGGGCAGTGTCCTCCACGTTTGAAACCACACTGAAAGTCAACGAGGCGCCACTCCCGACCAGCGTGGTCCTGAACGTTGGAACCTATTTCAGAGTGACCGCTTCAACCCTTTCCCTGGCTTCCGGCGCGGCCGGAGTTTATGCGACGGGCGGGAGCGCCCTGATCGAATTGCCGGGTCTTCCCGGTTTCAGCCCGGTCACCGCTGGGGCAATCTCTCTGTTCAAAGACTCAAGTCAGATTGATGGATTCGAACTCCTGAATGTTCAATTGAGTCTTTCCACCGCGACCATAGCCAGCGGCGCCGCTCAGTGGCTCAGCTTGTCCGAAGCTCAAATCGCCATTCCTTCTTTGACCTATCGCAACGGCATCGTGACCGGTTCCATCTCGTTCAGTGCTGCGGGCGGTTCGTTGTTTCCGGGGGGCGGTGGGTTTTCCGCAGCGCTCCTTGATGGTGGGGACGGTGGATCCGCCGTGACAGCGGTTTTGGACGTGAGCACGGGGACCGTGACCTTCGCATCTGAAAGACTCGCCATCGATTTCGGCTCCTCAGCCCAAATCAGAGCTTCCAACGTTTCGCTGAGTTACTCATCTGGCGGGGCGGCCAACCAAACCCTGGCCACAATTACGAACGCCTCGCTCCAGTTCTCCGCGATTCCTGGGGTGAACGCAAATTTCAACAACTTGGTGGTCCGGCAGGACGGATTTTCGATTTCAAGCGCTGCAGTCGCGACGACTTCCGATCCCACTCTCGGCGGATTCCTGACAATGAGGACCCCCACGCTTTCCTTCAATGGTATTGATTATACGACGGGGGGCACGTTGACGGGAATGATCACCCTAAGCGCGGGCAGCGCGAGCCTGACGTTGGGCACGGGGCTGACGCTGGCCATCACCGATGGGAGCGACCAGGATTCTGAGGCCATCAGCGGCAGTTACAACGTGGCGACCGGGCGCTTCAGCCTGGGGGCCGACCAGGTGGCGTTGAACATACCCGGGGTTTTGACGGCAACAGTCACGGGCCTGACGGTGGCCTACGATCCCGAGGGAGCGGATTCACAGGAGCTGTTGGTTGTGCATGAACGCCGCGATTACGGCTAGTTTCGACTATCAAGACAAGGTCAGGATCACGGATGCCGGGCTGAATCTCTCGTTTAGAATCCAGGCCGACAGCTCGCTTCGAGTAAGCTTGAGCAATCTCGTTTTGAATTCAGCCTCGGTTCGGGAGGTGCGAGTTGTTCTCGGGAACCTGATGACTCTTTCCGCGACCAACGCCTTCATCAATTTGAATCCTGGACCAAACGATGACATCGCACGTTTCGAGACTCTCAGCGCGCAGTTGACCGGTTTGGGGATTGGAGGAACGGCGCGCAATTTTGCCATCAGCCGAACGGGATCTTTGAAGGCTCTGAGCGGTTTTGGCGTCACTTTGAACACGGATCCAACGGCGCTCAGATGGCCGTCTTGGCTGCCGATTCGAATCAGCGAGGCGGGGATTTCCTGGAGGAATTTCGACAACGATGCGCTCGATTTCAAAATCACGTTCTCTGCCAGTGTCACCGGGTTGCAAAGTCTGAGAGGAATCCAGGTTGCGGGCAGCGTCACCGGGGCGGTGATCGACATTGGATTGCTGAGGCAAGGCCAGTTCCCACTGGTGGGTTTGGCGGGTGCGTCGGTGACGATTGGCGGCAATCTTTTTGGCGGTCAAGCTTCCGGCACCTTGTTCTTGGAACTGCTCAAAGTCGATTCCAGCAACAGGATTATTGCCACCACGGATACAACGACTCCAGTGGCCAGCCAGGTGCTTTATGGCGGGGCCATCGTGAGCTTTACCATGGCGGGGATAAGCGGGTTTGAGGTCCGCTTTGGGGTTTCTGAGCGGGGTCCATTGAACGTCTTCGTCTCGGCTGGCATTCCGATTCTTTTGGACCCGATCTCGGGGTTGACGATCACAAACCTCCGCGCGGGGGTAACGTTCAACAGCACCTTGCCGTCCGTGACGGATCCGTTGGCGCTGCGGGGTGGGCAATTCACTCCCACAGGTCAACAGACATCCGAGCAGTGGCGGGCGAACTTGAAATTGGCGGTGATCAATCAAATCTCGTCTGGACAGACGGATTTTTGGGCCGCGTTTTCTCAACCCATGAAGATTGAGGGTGGCGCCACTCTTTATTCGGCCTACGCGTCCACGAACGTCTTCCGCGCCGATATCGATCTGATCATCAGCACCGATGGGAAGTTTCTTGTCACCGGCCTGTTTACGGTTGGAAACGCCGTGAACTTCCGCGCGGGGTTGTATGCGGATCTGTCTCAGTTGCAAACGGGAAGTGGAACGATACTGTTCCTGGCCGACTTTCCGGCGAACAGCCCGTATATCACCATCCGGGGAAGAGCTACGTTTGGGTTTATTGGTGGAAACGGTCTTGCGGCATCTTCCACAAACCGGGCAACTGGGTTTCAAATCAGCCTGAGTGGTGGGATCGATGTCACCGCTCTGGGGTTGGCCACGGTCACTCTCGAGGGGTCGGTGGTCTTGACCTTCACGCCGTCCCGGATGGAAATCCGCGTCTCCGCGGAACTGAGGCTCGAAGTTTTGGGTCAGCGGGTCAGCCTGGCGGGTTCGGCGGGTGTGCTGATCCTGGACACCAGTAGTTCCACGCCCCAGATGTGGGGAGCTCTCGCGATCACAACCAATCTTGGCTTCCTCGATCGGATTGGCATCAGTGCGAATGCCGCTGTCCTTTACCGTCTGAATCTGACGGCTCAAATGAGGACGGAGGTGCTGAACATTCCCGGTCGGGGCGGGATCAGTGTGGAGCTGAAGCCGCTGAGTTTCAGCTTCCTTGCGGAGGGTTACCTGATCTACCAGAAGGACGGAACGGAGTGGTTCCGGATGCAAGGGACATTCGAAATGGAGATCAGCCGTCAAGGCCTTGCTGTCTTCGCGGTTGGGCAGTTGTTGCTCGGACCTCCGTCGAGTCGTTTCCTCACATTCAATTTTACGGGGCTGCTGCAACTGAGCCCATCGGGTGTGGCGGCGATGCTCGATTTGACCCTCGCCACGCAATTTCCATCCTCGTTTGGCCTCACGCTGGACGCGAGCTTCTATTTGCTTCTGAACACGACGAGCCAGCAAGTGACCTTCACACTCCCCGACAGTCTGGTCCAGATTCCGGGTGGGGGGGCAAGCCGCACGATTGTTGTTCCAGGAAAGCCGAACGGAGCATCGGGTGAGAATGTTCCTTATCTCCAAATCATTGCGCGTGGCCGCCTGGATGTTCGAGGCTTTATTCTCGATGGATCCTTCTCGCTCATAGTCTCCCCCACGCTGATTGAGCTTCAGGCGGACGCTCAGATGGCTCTGAACGTGGGGAACACAACTCTGTTGAACTTTCGCGTCTCAGGCGGATTTAGAATCGAATTAACCGGAGTCGCCGCAGCGATCGACTTGACCCTCTCAGCGGGACCTGCTTCCTCGGCAGGGTTCCGGTTTGAAGCTTCCTTCCGCTTGGACGTGAACACGGCGAATCGCGCTCTGAGGCTTGGAAATGTGGATTTGGTGGCTGGGATCTATGCACGGATTCAGATTGCTGGGGCGCTCGTGGTCGGACCTCTGCGCTTCGCGGGCTCCTTCTCGCTGACGGTCGGGGTTGGCCTCTTCAACATTCAGGCCCAGGCCACCCTGGATCTCACGGTTGGGACGACCACCCTGATAAGCTTCACTGTTGCCGGTGGTTTTCAGATGGATGCCAGCGGGATCGCAGCTGCATTTGCGCTTGGAATCAGGTCCGGGCTCCCGACCAACCGCGGTTATAGCTTCCAGTTGAATTTCCAACTCGAACTCAACACTACAGGCAGGGCGTTGAGGTTGGGCGGCATCGACCTTGAATCGGGCAATTATACGCGTGTTCGCGGCAACGGCACTTTGGTGGTGGGCGGCTTTGCCATCCAAGGAGCCTTTGTATTCTTTAAAGACGCGACCAGCATCCGAGTGGAGGTCGCTGCCACGACTTCGCTGCAGGTCGGTTCAACCAGGCTTTTCGAGTTCAATGTTGTTGGAGGATTCCAGCTCGACACAAGCGGCCTTGCCGCCTCGGTTGGGCTCACATTGAGGTCAGGATTGCCCTCCAATATGGGTTTCAGCGTGTCGCTCACGTTCCGGCTGGATGTGAATACGACTTCGTCGGCCAGGACAATCGCGAGCATTACTGTGGCGGCGGGTGCCGTGCGCATCTTCGGCTCAGGCAGTTTGACTCTCGGGGGCGTGATCACGTTAAACGGCAGTTTCTCCTTCACGGTGGCGTCGGATCGAGTTGTGATCAGCGCCAGCGCGACGTTGAACTTCTTGGGGACCACGCTCAGCGTCAGCGCTGATTTGGGAATTTACACGGATGGGATAGCCGCGAGATTCTCTTTAAGCGCCAATTTGAGCACCGGCTTTTTCACGCTCAGTGGCTCTCTGGATTTCCAGCTCAACACAACGGGATCCTCCAGGTTTGGGGTGGCTCCTCGAACGCTCCTGGTCAGAGTTACTAACGTGCAATTGAGGATTTTGGGCCTCACCCTCTCCGGTTCGCTCTCCATCGGTTGGGTGAACGGGAGCTTTGAAATCAACATTCCCAGCTCTTCCCCGTTAACCGTGTCTGTTGCCGGTTTGGTCACGGTGTCGGTGTCGGGTTACATTCGCCAGAACGGCACCTTCTCGATCACGGGGAGCGCCCAGTTGAATCTCGGTCGCAGAGATATTGTGGGAATCAGCGGGACCTTGAGTGTGACCATCGCCAACACCGGTTTCAGCGCGAATCTCAACGGCCAAGTCTATATCTTGAATCGCCAGGTGGCCACGGCAGGCGGGAGCATGAGCGTGAATGGCACGAGCTACTCGCTCTCGCTGTGGATCAGCTTCAATTTCAATGTCTTTGATGTCCTGCAGATCAGCGGAAGCGGCACCCTGAACATCAATAATTCCGGCCTCAACATCAGCTTTACCGCCAATGCGACCTTGTTCGGGCTAATCACATTCCAGGTTTCGGCCGGCCTGAATACGGCTCGCGGCACGTATTATTTCGTCGGCAGAGGCAATTTCTCGTTGGGCAACAGCAACATTGGCGCGAGTGCCAGCTTCTCATTGCACGCGGCGAACTACAATGGATCCGCTGCCGGGATTAATTTCGGTAGTGGCTTTTCGGTGAGCATCTCTGGGAGCGCTTGGGCCGGTTTCAGCATCGCAGGTCATCGTATTGGAGCCAGCGCGGGGCTCGCTGCCACTTTCGGCTCCGATGGCCGGGCTTCCGTGTCGGTCAGTGCATGCGTCAATTTGTGGTTCTGGCGGCCCTGCGCCTCCGTCAGGATAAACATCGACCTCCGGAACGGATTCCGAGTCTGGTTGAGCGACATTGCCAACGCGACGGTCTTCTTCGATGCCAACAAGAACGGGCAGGTGGATGCGGGAGAATTCAGTACGATTACTGATGCTGACGGCCGCTTTGGGTTTGCCTCCGACGGCGCCGAAGCCGATGCAGGGGGAGCGGGTTCTTTGGGCGTTCTGCAGCAGTATGACAAGAATCAGGACGGGCAGTTGGATGAAACAGAAGGTCGTTTCATCGTCTTAGGCGGAGTTGACACCATCACCGGTTCGCCTTCCACCACGCCCTTCGTTTTGCCTGGAACCAACGTCGTTGGAGTGACGAAGCTCAAAGGCGCTACTGTCTTCTTTGACTTGGATGGCGATGGCGACCAAGGCGCTGACGAGGTCGCGGTGACCACGGATGATTCCGGCACATTCAGCTTTTTGCCTCCTGGGCTGGGCTCGAATTTAGGACTTTTGACCCGCTATGACTCCAACAACAACGGGGTATTGGATGCATCGGAGGGCCAGCTTCGGGTGATCGCTACTTTAGAAACGGATAAGCTCCTGAAGGATGTAGAAACGGACAACGGGTTTTTGAGTGGCTACGCTCCGCTGCCGTCTGCGGAATTGATTTACTTCGACGCAAATTTCAACGGGAAACCGGACGTCGATGAAGTGAGTGTGAAGCCTGATGCCAGTGGATTCTACTCGTTCGTTGATTTGAAGAAGAACAACACCAACGATCTGGGCAAGCTCGCCGTGTTTGACGTGAATCGCAATGGTGTCATCGATGACTCCGAGGGTGAATTTGTGGTTATTGGGGGTTTGGACAAGAACACCGGGCTGCCAAACACACAGAAACTCAGTATACCGGCATCCGGTTACGGAACCCCGGTTCAATCAAACGCCAGTGCTTTGACCGTGCTGAAAGGAGCCTTGAGGAGAAGCGGGCTTGACGGAGGCGCTGCCGATAACGCGATTCAGTACGCTTTTGGGCTTCCAATAACCCTCCAGGTGGACTTGTTCGACCCACGCAATGAGCTCTTGGAAACCACACCTGCCGTGCCCTTTGTTTTGAGCGCCTCAGAAAACTTGAACGTCCTGAACCTGGTTGGCGGTGGCGTTCTTGGCAGCGATGAACCCGCCGCGGCTCGCGCGATTCAAGATGAACTGGCCTCGCGAATCCGAGACTTCCAAAGCACGGAACCGAGACAGCTCGGACCCGATTTATTCCTCTACAACGCCCAGTTCGATTTGGCAAACAACCTGAATGTCCGCGCTGTGCTCGGTGGTGCGGCGAAGCGTCTGGGGCTAACCATCGACGCCTCACGCCTGGATACCGTGGCGGCAATGATCACGGCTTTAAACCTTGAAATCGACAAGATCGCGAAGAGTGACGTAAAGGGAGATCTCATCACGACCTTCTCAGCCGTTAAAGGCGTTGCTCAAACGTCTTCGTTGTCGGCGGCGCGGCAGGTCATCGCTGGCACTCTCAGCACCTCCGCTGCGCTGTCAGGATATACCGGGACGGGTCTCGCAACGAAGATAGCCGCTTTTGGAAGACCTCCCTATATCGTCGCCATCCCGGATATGTTTGTCTCTGGAAGTCTCGTGCGAGTGCCCCTACGCGTTGAAAATCCTGGCGGTCTGGCGGAGAAAGTGACGGTTTCCGTCTCAGCCGATAACGATGCCCTGTTCCCGAAAGGATCTGTTGTTGTTGAAGGCGCGAATGAAGATCGCACCATCGTCCTGCGTCCTGCGGCGGATGTGCGTGGAGCTTCAAGAATCGTCATCACGGCGAGTGTTGCAGGGCAGGATGGCAAGTTGCTTAGTTCCACCGAGGTATTCGTTGTCACGGCGATCGACAAAAACGCGGCACCGGCTTTGACCGAGATTGCCGATGCGACCGTTGGGAGCACGGGATCCGTGAGCGTGCAATTCCAGATTTCGGATACGGAGAAGCTGCCCGATGCTCTTGAGGTCACCGCAACCTCCAGCGACGAAACGATTTTGACTTCCAGTGGATTGCAAATCACAGGCACGGGCTCCACTCGGAATTTGAAGATCACACCTTTGGCCGGGCAGTCGGGAACCGTTGCCGTCAAGGTTTCGGTGTCCGACGGGTTTTCGAACGTGGTCAGGACTTTCGCAGTTCAAGTGCTCCAACAGAACGGATCACCGATTGTGAAACTGTCCGCCAAGCCGGGTTTGGTGGGCGCGGAGGTGTCGGCAGAGAATGCGGTCACAATGCCCGAGAGCAGCAGGGTGACGGCGCTCATGGTGGACTTAGCGGACAGGGAAACTGAGCCTGACTTGCTCCAACTCCGCATCACTTCTGACAATTCCAGCCTCTTTGACGACGGGAACGTGGTTGTCGACGGCTCCGGCAGCCGGCGGACGCTGACTCTGATGCCCGTCCCTGGGAGAAACGGAATGGCACAGATCACGTTGAGTGTCGGGGATGGGACCAATGAGACCCAGCAGACTTTCAGCGTGAGCGTGACGTCTGTAAACGAGCCTCCGAGTGTTTCCGTGACTGAAGAAACTGAGGTGCAAGCCGGGAAGAATGGTTCGGTAACGCTCAGCGTGTCCGATGACGAGACAGGAACCGGTGCTTTGCAATTTAGCATCTCCAGTTCGGCGGAGGAGGTTCTCCCGAGTTCGGCTTTCCAGCTTTCCGGATCAGGCGAGGTGCGTGTGGTTAGTTTTCAAGCCCCTGCGGGATCGGCAGGTGAGACCGTCGTCACGGTGAGAGTGAGCGACGGGACCCTCGAAAGCCTGGCATCGTTCAAGGTAAATGTGACAGGTGGAGACGCGAAGCCTGTCATCTCTGCGATTCCCGACCAGGTCATCGCTCTTAATAGCGTTTCCTCAGCCATCCACTTCGCCGTCTCCGACAGGGAGACTCCGGGTGCCGAATTGGTAGTTTCGGTGACCTCTTCAAATGCCCAGTTGATCAATTCCAGCGGGTTCTTTCTGAGTGGTTTTGGCGGCAGCCGCACGTTGTCGTTGGTTCCGGTGAAAGGAAGGACCGGGTCGACAGAGGTGACGGTGCATGTTACCGAGGGCGTCAATAGCGCCACTCGCACATTTAAAGCGTTCGTGGAAGACAAACCATTGTCCGTGAAAAGCTGGGAATCGGTGGCTAACCATGGCAGCGCAGGGGATATCGCGGCTTCGATTCCAAGCACGGGCGTCTTTGTCGAGTCCAGGCTGGGCGGTCTCAACCAGTTGAGAGTGAACTTCAGCGCGCCGATTGATCCTGCCTATTTCTCCCCGTCGCAGATTGGGCTGATTGGAGTGACGATGCCGAATAATCTATCCGTGGATTTGAGCGGCGTGCAATGGACCACGCAACTTGTTGGCGAGGGCAAAGTGGGTGTGATTTCGTTTGGTCCGGGCCTGCCCGATATGGCTCGCTACCGCGTGGTTCTGAAAGGAGTTTTGGGGCTCAACGGATTGGAGCTGAAAGGGGATATGGGCCGCGTCTTTACCGTGCTGGCAGGTGATCTGAATGGGGACAGGTCGCTTAATTCCTTGGACACCACCGCACTCCGCGCCGCTCGAGGTTCGGTCGTGAAGGTCGGTGCCGACCCGCTGGTTCTGCGTGCGGACATCAATGGTGACGGATCCGTCAACAATCGCGATCTCGCTGGATTGTTGACCCTGTTGGGAAGGGAAGCGATTGGCTTGGGTCTCCCAGGCTTCCCATCTGGATTCCTCCCATCCCTCCCAGGCGATGCCCCCATCCAGTCCCCTTCTTCGCCCCGATTGCCTGGTTTGGCACTTTCAACCAGCAGTCTGCAATTGTTCACGGCATACAATCGCGACCTGTTGGGGGGAAGGCCCCGTTAACCTCGCCGAGGCCCTATGATGACATCTCTGTTCGATCGACTCAGTTTGGTGTTGACCCTTTGCCTTGGTTTTCATTCGGGTTTGTCAGCGGACACCTTCCTTGAGTTAAAACGTGCCTCGGGCCAGCGCTCCTTTGTTCGGCCAGGTGAAAGTTTTGAAATCCAAGTGGTCATCGCCAGCGACGCCGAAGGGTTTGGTTTCAATGGACTCGAAGCGGCGTTTGAGTTCGACCTCAGCGGATTGGTGTATGAATCTCTCCGCTGGACCAAACCCTTTGCGATGGGTGAAGACGATTTGAGCGTCCCAGCTTCAACCGGCTTACCCCAGACATTAACCACGGGTTCCTTGGAACTGGCGAATGTCGCGCCTGACGGGTTGATTGCCGGAGGCGGCTTGGTCGCAACACTTCGTTTTGGAGTTCCTCAGCACTACGCGGGCCCATCCGAGTTGGTGTTGGGGTGTCCACTTGCCGTTTTGTTCAAGGGTTTCGTTGCGGTGCCTGTGGCTGGGGTTAAATCGTTGCGGCTCCGCGTGGGAGGTGCTCCCCCAGCCGACAGCGAGATCGTCTGGCAGGAGACCTCAGGCTTGGTGGGCGGGTGGCAACTCCATGGCAGGACCGTTCAGGCCTCCGCGTTGTTCGATCCCAACTCACTCGGCGACAATCGCTGGGAGATTGTGGCGGCGGGCGATTTCGACCGTGACGGGTCCCGGGACTTCATTTTGGCGTTGGAAGGCAGGACGCTGGGATTCTGGCAAATGTCTGGTTTGAGGAGGATCGGCAGCGGTTTGTTGACTCCGGAGAGCGAGATTCCCGAAGGCTGGCGCTTGGTCGGCAGTGGCGACATGGATGGCGATTTTAACAAGGACTTGGTTTTTGAATACCGCGATGGCCACATCGGGATCTGGTACATGAAGGGATTCCATCGGCGCGAAGGCCGGATTTTGGAGGCAACGGTTCCCCCCGAATGGAGTGTGGCTGGGGCGGCGGACATGGATGGCGACGGAGCTGCTGACTTGGTGTTGCGTCATTCGGAAGGCTATCTCGGGATTTGGTTTTTGAACCGTGATGGTGGCGTGCGCGCGCAGCGCCTCGTCGGAGGTGGTGTTCAGTTGGAGAAGGAATGGAGTGTCGTTGCTTTGCGCGACATCGATCAAGATGGCTTCACGGATTTGGTCTTGCGGCATCGAAAGGGGCTCATGGGCTGCTGGAGTTTGAGCGGGGATGAGTCGGCTGATGTCCGTGCAGCATTCCTGATTGATGCCCCCGAGGCACCCGCCAGTTGGAGAGTCGTCGCCCCATAGCTCTCTCTGTGGGGTGCCGCAGTAGAGTAACCCTCTGGGAGGTTGGGAAGAGCGTGAGATCTTAAGAACGTGAGAGCGTGAGAGAGGGCGTTGGCTTCTTTCTCACGTTTTCACCTGAGCGCGAAGACCACGGCAATCCCCCGAGCAAAGTCGCGGAGGTTCCCAAAGTGATCGGCGGGCTCAACTCAACCCACTCCTGGTTCAGTTCCCGGTAGCGTCGATACTCGGCCAGTTCCGGTTCGATTTGTGGAATCAAGTCTGGATCGATGTATTCGGTCGTGCTTTTCATTTGAGCCGTATAACTCAGTTGATGGTAAAGGCCCTTTTTGAGTTTGGGGTTGCGGCACTGGCGGGAGAGGCAACCTGGGCGCATGGGACCCAGTTGAGAAACTTCGCTCTGAATTGCGGCAATGCGTTTCTCAATCCGATGTGGATCGTTTGTATATCGAATGGGTAAGATGCGGCTGCCAAAGTCAACGAACTCATCGAACACTCAATATTTTCAACAGCCCTCGCATCCAAACGTAAGTATTTCCTTGGAAATACCTCCACATTGGCCGACAAACCACCTTGCTTTTATCGCCAAAATGTCAGTAATAACTAATGTCTCGTCGCACGCAGCATGTTGAACAAGAAACTTAAGCTAGTCGGGCTTCTCGCAGTGATGGCCACCGCTGATGCCACCGGTCAATCGACCAACGGAGCGAGCGGAATAACCATCAAGGAAATCGTTTCCCGCGTTCTCGATTACAACGAGAGAGTCCAAGTCAAGATGCTGGAGACGGAGATCAGCGAGAAACAAATCAACGCTGAACGCGGGATTTTCGAACCGGCTGTGGTGGGCAGCTTTGAAGCCACCGACAGCAAGCGCAAAAACAGCCAGGAACAGCAGGCCCAGCAATTTTTAAAACAAGTTTTTGACGAGCGTAACAAAACCTATGGCGGAGGCCTTGAGTTTCTTGTCCCGACAGGAGGGCGGTTTCGTCTGGGTTACAACTTGCGAGACCTTTCCAACAACCTCAATAGCGGCAACAACGAATATGCCACCACTGTGGGTTTGACGTTGACGCAGCCCCTTTTGAAAAATGCCGGGGCAGCCGCCGTGATGGCCCGGATCCGCCTGGCTGCCATCAACTCTGAAATCGCCTTTCAAGATTACAGACGAGAGCTCATGACAGTCATCGCCCGCGCCGAGGCCGCCTATTGGGATCTCTATCTGACCCAGGAACAGGAACGCATAAGCCGGGAATCGGTCTCGGTGGCTGAAAGGCTTTTTAAAGACAACAAGGTGCGCCTGGAGGTCGGCAAATCCTCCGAGCTCGAGGTCATGCAGGCGGAAGCGGGTTTTTCACTCCGACGATCCCGCCAAAGCGAGGCCAGCCAAAAACGAGCCGAGGCGGCCAGTGTGCTCAATTCCCTCCTCTCCAGTTCTTCAACGGATCGATCCCTCGGCATTCGCGCCATCAGCCAGCCCGTGGTGGACGAGATGAAGAACGATTATATGGCGAGTTACCAGACGGCCTTCGATCTCAACCCCGATTATTTGGGGCGGAGGCACGCCGTGCTCGCCGAAAATATTCGGCTGGCCTACGCAAAAAACCAGCGACTGCCGGAGCTCGATCTGAAGGCAAGCTACGGAATGAACGGTCTCGGCCCTTCACCTGGGTCCTCTTTCGATGACATCACCAAGGCTGATTTCCCCAGCGGATCGGTGGGTTTGGAGCTTCGCGTGCCGCTCTCCGGCGGGATCAAGGAACGTAACGAATACGCGGCCGCAAAACTGTCCAAGCAAAAATCTCTGCTGGCCCTCAAGGAAGTGGAGGTTCAAATCGTCAACTCCCTCGACACCGCCCTCCTCAAGGTCTCTAACCAACGTGAAAGCGCCCAAAATTACGAGGCGGTCGCTAAATTTCACCAGCAACTTCTGGATACCGAACTCGCCCGTCTGGATGTCGGCAAGACCGACAGCCGGACAGTGCTTGAGACGGAGGAAAAACTGTTTGAAGCCCGCATCGCGACCCTTGATGCCGTCATCCGTTATCAAAAGGCCCAGCTCGAGTTGGAGTTGATCCAGGGTTCTTCACTCAAAAACCGGGGCGTCGAGCTCAAGAAATTGGAGTTGCAACGAAAAACCATGCAGATGGTGGCCGATAACAGGTTCCAAGGATCCCGATTCGATCAACTGAGAACTCAGGCCCAGCGATCCTACGAAAACAAGCCAATCCCAGACCCTCTCCGACAACAGGAGGACGAACGCCTTCTCCGCCAAAAAATCCAGGAACTCCGACAGCAGGATTCCAGCAGGTAAACCAGACTGGCCACGACCGGTTCCGTTCCATCCTCAAAGCCCCCTCAGGCGATCCGATCTCTCAAATAAATGAACTACCGTCCCTGCATGGCTCGAAGCGCCGCAAGATTCGCGGCGCTCCTTCTGATCATACCTCACGGGGCACGGGTCAGCGCCCAACCCACAACGTGGGTCAGTGGCATCACCCAGTCCATCAACGATGTCACTTTGAGCACTCCCCTGGCGGGCATCGTCGGGAAACGACCCCACAAAGAAGGCGACCGAGTTCGCCCGGGGGAAGCCGCCATCGAACTCGACAAGCGGCTTGAGGAACTCGAGGTGGATCGCCGGAAGTTCGCAATGGACTTGAAAAAGAGCGACCTCGACAGCACCCGTGCGTTGTTCGAGAAAAAAGCCCTCTCCATCAGCCGTGAGGAGCTGGATAAAAAGATCGCCGAGTATAATATCGCGGCGGTGGAGTTGGAGTTGGCGAAGGAACAGCTCCGAAAACGCCAGATCGTCGCGACCTTCGAAGGCATGATTGTGGAACTTCCCGTCAAGGAAGGTGAAGCTTGCCAGGCGCTCCAACCGCTCGTCCGGATCGTGGATGCTAAACGATGCTACTTTATCGCCAATATCGAGGCCAAATCGGGACATGGTTTGAAAGTCGGCAAGAGCGTGAAGCTGCGGGTGGAAGCCGGGAACGAAACAGTGCCTTTCGCTGGAACCATCAGCTTTGTGTCCCCGGTGGTGGACCCCGCCTCCGGGCTTCTGAAGGTCAAAGTCTCGTTCGAAAACCCTGAGGAACGAATCCGTCCTGGCGTGGCGGGCAAAATGTTGTTGGAGGGCAACTGACGTGCAGCTGGAAAGTTCTTCAGAAAACAGCTCCAGTCGTGCCAGTGCCGAGCTGAGCAAGCTCCGCCGTTTCACAGGGCCAGCTTCCGAGTTCTGGCAGAAGTTTCTGCAAGGAGCCACGGAACTGGTTGGCGCTTCCCGCGCCGTCCTTGCGGTCAGGGAAACTAAACCTCAAACTGCGGCCTCCTGGAAAAAAATCGGCGAATACGCCGGTCAAAACCACGCGCACAGGTCTGTGGCCGCCTTCGTCCAAAGCTTGGTGGGGATGGCCGACCAATGCGCGCTGGAGAATGTCACGATCCAGATCCTGGAGAAGTCGGCCTTGCCTGGCAGGGAAACCGTGGCGCTTGGCCTGAGGCTTCAATTGAACAAACCTGAAGAAGTGTGCATCGCCCTCTTCCTGCTTGTGGAATCCGGCGAGGCCTCGGCCCGTGACGCCCTTTCGAAGCTTCAACTGGTGTCCGACATTCCGTTGTCCTATTTGCAAAGCCATGCCATGAACCAGGCCAGGACGGATGTCGAAAAATTCGCGGAATCCCTGGATCTGCTCGCACAAGTGGATGCGGAGAAGCATTTCCTGGCTGCCGCGCTCGCGTTCTGCAACGGGCTGGCCACGCGACACCACTGCGACCGGGTGAGCTTGGGCTGGCTCGTGAGTCAATACGTCAAGCTCCAAACAATCAGCCGAACCGAACGTTTCGACCGCAGCATGTCTGCGGTGAAAGCGCTGGAGGTGGCGATGGAAGAGTCGCTGGATCAGGATGAAGAAATCGTCTGGCCGCGCCCTGAGGGCTTGAACGTGGTGACTCGCGATCACGAAATTTTCGCCCGCGAACAATCGGTTCAAAATCTCTGCTCGATCCCGATTCGCGTGGATGAAAAAACCGTGGGTGTTCTGACGTGCGAGCGGCAAAATGGCGCCTTTTCCCAAGTGGAACTTCAGCAGTTCAGATTGGCTTGCGATCGAGGCAGCCGCCGTTTTTCCGACCTCCAGAGCAGTGACCGCTGGTTCGGCGCCCGTCTGGCGTCCGCGGCCCGCGAGAAGCTGGACAAGGTCCTGGGACCCGAACACACTTGGCTGAAAGTCATTGGACTGCTCGGCTGCGTGGGGTTGGTCGTGCTTTTTTTCATCCCCTTCCCCTATCGCATTGAAGGCAAGTTCATTCTGCGAAGCGATGATGTGGCCTATCTCACCGCCCCATTCGATGGCTATATCCGTGAAGTGGTTGTGCGCCCCGGCGATGCCCCGCGCCGAGGCGATGTGCTTCTCAAGATGGACACCCACGATCTGGAACTCGAGGAGGTCGTGACGCTTGCCGAGCAGAACCGATACTTGCGAGAGGCCGAGAAAGCCCGTGCGGCCAATGCCCTTGCGGAGATGCGCATCGCCGAAGCCCTTGCCGAGCAGGCGTCCGCAAAGCTGAGCATCGCCCGGTACCGGCTGGGCCAGGCCAGCCTCAAGGCTCCTTTCGATGGCGTGGTCACCGAAGGCGATCTGCGCGAACGAATCGGCGCCCCTATCAAACAAGGAGAGTCCCTGTTCAAGGTGGCCCGCATAGACACCCTTTACGTGGAGGCGGAGGTCAACGAACGGGACATCCACGAACTTCGCGAAAACGCATCCGGAGAAATCGGGTTCGTGAGCCAGCCCAAGTTTAAATTCCCAATGCACCTCACACGGATCGAACCTGCTGCATTCCCTAAATCCAACGAGAATGTTTTCCTTATTCGCTGCGCTTTTGACCAAAAAATTGAGAACTGGTGGCGACCGGGAATGAGCGGCCTCTGCAAGCTCGATGTTGAAAAGCGGACGCTCTTCTGGATCCTGACGCATCGAACTGTCGATTTTCTCCGGCTCTGGCTGTGGTGGTAGAATTCCATGCATCGCCACCCTTAAACCTGCATGTCCGAAGCGCCTCCAACGTTTAGCGAGTCTTGGCATCGGATTGCCAACCAGCGAATCAGTCTGCGCCAGGGGGTCCACGCCCGCCGCCAATCTTTTCGCGGACAACGTTGGATCGTTCTCGAGAATCCTCTCAGCAACCAGTTCTACCGCATCCGTCCCGAGGCCTACGAATTTGTCGCCCGCCTCCAGCCCGCCAAGACGGTTGAGGAAGTGTGGAAAGAGTGTCTCGCCAGATTTCCAGACACCGCTCCAGGGCAGGAGTCCGTGATCCAGCTCCTCTCCCAGCTCTATTTCGCAAACTTGTTGCAGTATGACCAGGCGACGGACAGCGCCCAGTTGTTCAAGAGATACAAAAAGACGCGCCAACGAGATCTCAAGGCCAAGTTCCTGAACGTCATGTTCATGCGGTTCCCGTTGCTGGATCCCGATGAGTGGCTCGTCAAAACGATGCCTTGGGTCGGCAAACTCATCAGCCCGGCCGGCGCCATTCTTTGGATGATCGTCGTGGGGCTCGGCCTCAGGGTGGTGATGGAACAGTTTTCCGAGCTGAAAGATCAAAGTCAAAGCGTGCTGGCCCCGGGCAACCTTTTTCTGCTCTATGCCGGTTTGATCATGGTCAAGTCGCTGCATGAATTCGGCCATGCCTATTTCTGCCGCAAGTTCGGTGGTGAGGTCCACGTCATGGGGGTTATGTTGATGATTTTTACCCCCATCCCCTACATGGACGCCACTTCGAGCTGGGGCTTCCGGAGCCGATGGAAGCGCGTGCTCGTCGGGGCCGCCGGCATGATTGTGGAATTGTTCGTGGCCGCGATTGCCGCGATGGTGTGGGCCAACACAGCACCCGGGAATCTCCACAACCTAGCCTACAACATCATGTTCGTGGCTTCCGTTTCCACCATTGTCTTCAACGTGAACCCTCTGCTGCGCTACGACGGCTATTACATCCTGTCTGACTTTTTGGAAATCCCCAATCTTGCCCAGCAAGCCAACAAGCAGCTTCGTTTTTGGGTGGAACGGTACGCGTTCGGTCTGCGCCGCGCCGAGAGCCCGGTCCAAGGTGCCCGTGAGAAACTCTGGCTGACAACTTTCGGTATCACCAGCGGTCTCTACCGCGTCGTGGTGTTCAGCGGGATTCTTCTCTTCGTTGCGGATAGTCTGCTGTTGATCGGCATCATCATGGCCTTGGCCTGCGCCATTTCCTGGATTGCAGTGCCTCTTGTGAAGTTCGTTAAATACCTGACCACGGATCCGAAGTTGGAACGTCAGCGTTCTCGCGCCATCGGCGTGACATCCCTGGTAGCGGCCTCTCTGGTGATACTGTTGCAGCTCGTCCCTTTCCCAAATCACTTTCGGGCCCAAGGCGTGCTGGAGGCCAAGCAATGGAACCAGGTGGTCAACGAAACCCCGGGCAGCGTTGAGACTTTGCTCGCAAGCCCCGGGGCCGCCGTCAAGGCGGGCCAGGAACTCTTGCGACTCCGCAACCCGGCGCTGGAACTGGAGCTTGCCTCCGCTCGCGCCAGCATCGACGAAACTCAGGCACGATTGCGGCAGGCCATGCAGGAAGCTTCGGCCAATGTCCGGCCGCTTGCGAGCCGACTCGAAGCGGTCTCCAAACGCTTGGCGCACTTGGAGAAAGACCAGAAGGAACTCATCATCCGGGCGAGGCAGGATGGCGTGTGGATTTCCCCGCAAATCAAGGATTACGTGGGACGATGGCTCACTCGGGGGAGCTCCTTGGGACTGTTGGTCGATCCCTCTAGCTTTGAGTTTAATGCGACCATTGTTCAGGAGGATGCGGATCGCCTTTTCTCATCCACATTGGCCAAAACGGAAGTTCGCCTTTTCGGCCAGGCGCAGACCGCTTTGGGCATCCACAACTACAAAGTCATTCCCGGCGAGCAACGCTTGCTGCCCTCCGCTGCCCTCGGCTGGGGAGGAGGAGGGGAGATCCCCGTGGCTTCTGATGACCCACAGGGCCGCAAGACTGTCGAACCGTTTTTCCGGGTGCGCGCCGAAGTGAAATCTTCGGAGAATATCAGCATGATGCACGGCCGGGCCGGCAAAATAAGGTTCACGCTTCCAGATGAACCGTTGTTGCCCCGCTGGATAAGGAGCCTGAGACAGTTGCTGCAAAAACGGTATCAACTCTAATCGCTCACGTCCCCTGGAAATAAGCCCCTACCCAGGAAGTCTTCTCGTGCAAACCCCAACGCAGTTTTATCGGCGCACCCAGTTTAAGGCTCCTGCCGTCATCCATAAGGGGTTGGATGGTCTTGTCAATCGATGGATCGGATACTACCAGCGCCGCGATGCGATCGTCAAAACCTGGTGGGGAAAGGTCGAACAGGTCGAAGCCTTGGCGTCCGAGTGCAAGGATTTGGGAGAACGCGCCCTGCGGGAGCGACTCTCAGGCTTCCTCGACACCTATCGGCGCGGCGGTCGCAACCTCGACAACGCACTCATCCCCGCGCTGGCCGCCATCCGCGAAGCCTCCGATCGGCACTTGGGCATGCGCCCATTTCAGGTCCAAATCCTCAGTGCTATCGCCCTGCACAACGGGTATCTGACTGAGATGGCAACCGGTGAGGGGAAAACCCTCACGGCGGGCTTGGTGGCCGTCCTTGGGGGTTGGACTCGCCATCCTTGCCACATTGTCACGGTCAACGATTATCTGGTCCACCGTGATGCCACGTGGCTGCAGGCTCTCTACGAGTTTTGCGGCATCCGCGTGGGTTACGTCACAGGGCCGATGAAGCCTGAAGAAAGACGTCAAGGCTACAACGCGGACATCACCTACACGACGAGCAAAGAGTTGCTGGCGGATTTCCTCCGCGATGGCATCAGTGTTGGCGAGATGCGGGAGCCCTCAAGGCGCCTCGTAAAACAGATGCTGCGGCCCCAGCTCACAGCCCAGGAAGGACTTGTGATGCGCGGTCTGCACACCGTCATCGTTGACGAAGCCGACAGCGTTCTTATCGACGAAGCCGTCACGCCGCTGATCATTTCCACTCAAAAAGAAAACCAATCCCTCAATGAGGTTGTCGGGATCGCTCACACAATTTGCGACCCCCTCGTCCCTCATGTCGATTATGAGGTCAATGCTCGTTACCGAGAAGTCGAGCTGACCAAGGAAGGCCGGAAAAAAATCGAGGACCGGTGCAGCGCGCTCCCAGGAATCTGGCGAGGCACATCCCGACGCACCGAACTTATCAAGCAAGCTTTGAATGCACGCGAGTTTTTCCTGAAAGGCAAACAATACGTGATTGTCGATGACAAGGTTGTGATCGTCGATGAGTTCACTGGCCGACCGATGCCGCAACGCACATGGCGCCAAGGCATGCACCAGGCCATTGAAGCCAAGGAGTTGCTCCCCATTTCGCCGCCCTCTGAAACCATCGCCCGCATGAGTTTCCAACGGTTTTTCAGGCTGTTCCACAAAGTCTGCGGCATGACCGGGACCGCATCGGAAGCGACCGAGGAATTCTGGCAGATCTATGGGATGCCCGTTGTCCGAATACCCACCAACAAACCGTGTGTCCGCAAGCAGATGCCCGACCGGGTGTTCCCGGACGAAGACTCGAAATGGGTGGCAATCGCGGATGAAATCGAACGGGTGCATCGAGCCGGACGCCCTGTCCTGGTTGGGACACGAAGCGTTGCCGCGAGTGAAAAACTGGCGGCACTCCTCGAGGGCAGAACCCTGCATTTCCAATTGTTGAACGCGCTGCGGCATGTCGAGGAAGCCTCCATCATCTCGGTGGCGGGCGAGACGGCGCACATCACCATCGCCACAAACATGGCGGGTCGCGGCACGGACATCAAACTCGGCAAGGGAATCGCCGAACGCGGCGGCCTCCATGTCATTGCCACCGAACGCCACGAGTCTGGCCGGGTCGATCGCCAGCTCTTCGGGCGGAGCGCGCGCCAAGGCGACCCGGGCAGCTCACAAGCGTTTGTCAGCGCCGCGGATGAATTGCTAAAAAGGTTCCTTCCGGCGGCTCTCCAAAGCCGGTTGGCCGCAGCCGTACGCCAAAATCTTCCAGGAAAAGAACTTCTCGCCCGCATCGCGTTCCGCATAGCCCAATCCAACGCGCAACGCATCGCCTTCAAACAACGCCAAGCAGTTCAGCGCGCCGATACATGGCTTGAAGAAGCACTGTCCTTTGCCGGGGGCGGAAATAACTGAGCGAAGGGGCCTCGGGCAAAATCCTGACCCGACGATCTTCCCAGGCCGCCCAAGGCGGGAATCCTCATCCAGGGACGCGCATCTCGAACTCAGTCCGTTTTACTTGGGTTCGGCGGCATCCTTCGGATCCTTCGGTTTGACCGGCAGGGCGGTTACTTTC
The DNA here is from genome assembly GCA_945865375.1 of Akkermansia muciniphila. GTDB lineage: Bacteria > Verrucomicrobiota > Verrucomicrobiia > Limisphaerales > F1-80-MAGS106 > F1-80-MAGS106. The sequence goes on from CAMBEJ010000037.1 coordinate 28,014, forward strand.
AAGGTCCTGGCCGGGGTGTAGTATTTCTTGAAAACCTCCTGCACTTGGGCGGATGTGAATTTGCTGTAGGAATCTTTCTGAGCACGCTCGTGGTTGAGCTCCCGGGCCTGGAGATCATAGTTCCTGAGGATGCTCCACCAATAGCTGGGTTCCCTCGTCTGGACATCCAAGTGATTGAGAATCTGTTTTTTGCCGTTCTCCAACTCCTCCTCCGAGGGTCCCTTGGCCGCAAAATCATGGAAGATTGTGTCCACTTCCATGATCACTTTGCTGGCATTGGCCGGATCGCAGGGAGCGTAGGCAAGGAACCGTCCCGAGTCGGCGAACACCCAGGAGCCATTGTGGTTGGCCCCGATCGAATAGACGATGGATAACTCCTCACGAACGCGTTTGATGAGTCGGCTTGTGAGAATGTTTGCCGCCAATCCCAAGGCTTGGGTGTCCAGCGCCTGCCGACCTTCCGATCCGAGGAACCCCGAGTAGGCTACCGCTTGCGGGGTCTGGGTGGCCACATCCACCTGCTTGAAGTGCGGCCCGGGGGAGCGGGCCAGCTTGCGCAGGCCGTTCAAATGCAGGTCCGTTCGCGCCCGTGATGGCAGCGATCCGAGGTATTTCTCCAACAGCCGGGTGGAGTCTTCCCACAAAATCTCACCGACGATGGCCACTTCGATTGGTTGACGGCACAAACGCTCAAACCAAGCCTGACCTTTGGCCACGGACAGGGCTTCCACTTGCGATTTTTTCAAAGGCATCCGGCGGACGTCGTTGCCGGAAAACAATTCTTCATACGCCTCGTACGCCTTGAATTGCGGCATGGTCTCCCGCTGTACGAAGTTCTGCAGCGTGGACAACCTCCAGTTTTTAAACGCGGAATCTTCAATCACACCCTCAGTCAGCAACGCGTGAGCCTTTTGCAGACCGATTTCGAGATCCTTTGGCGAGCCCGTGACATGCACTGCGAAATGGTCACCGGCGGGGCTGGCCGACACACTGATATTCTTTCCCGTCATCAAGTCCCGGAGCACGCTGGAATTCAACCGGTGAGTGGCCGCCTCATTGACCGCCAGGCTGGCCACCTCGGTCACACCGCGGTTCTGTGCGTCTTCCTCAATATCCCCTCCCGCCATGGAGATGCTCACCATGACGCTGTCCTTTTTGTAATCCATGAAACGGTGGTGGACGCGAATTCCGTTGCTCAGCCAACCGTGATGAATTCCTAAGTCCTTGTCTTCGGTCACATCCGTCATCTTGCCAGGGGTCGGCTCCTTGGCCAGCAGGCTCTTCCCGGCCGCCTCATCCACCAAGGGCTCGACCTTCGCAGCCTCGGCGCGCTGCGCTACGTCCATCACCTCGTCTTGGGTCGGGACCTGTTCCTTGCTGGACAGGGTGATCACGAACGCAAAAGCTCCGGGAACAAAATGATTTTTAAAGGAGGTATTGATTTCGGATAAAGCCACCGAGGGCAGCACCTCCTTATAGAGATCCAGGTTCTGCTGGGCCGACAATAGGGGCTCGCGATTGTTCACAGCGCCAATGATCTCGTTGATCAGTGCCCGGGCGTTCTGTGTCGATTCGGACCGAACGGCCTGTTCGGCTTCCGCGAAGTACTCGGCTTTGGCCAGTTCCAATTCGCGGATCGAAAACCCGAATTCCCGACCTCGCTTTATCTCCTCCACCATTTCTGCCGTCATCTTGTCCCAGTCTTTCGCCTCACCCACGCTATAACCCCCTATCAGCAAACCGTCGTGGAAAAAATCCGACACGGAGCTGCCCGCGCCGCGGTAGTTCGCCTTGCCTTTCTTCACACGATCATCGAAACGCCGGCTCAGCATCCAATTGGCTAGGGCCTCGACCAATTCCACACGTTTCTGTTCGACCGTGACTGTAGGCGGTCGGCCCGGCTGGATGTTGAGCATTTGAACCTGGCAATAGGCCATTTCTGGATCCGTGACCACCAAAGCCCTGGATTTGGTGAAAGGCTTAAACTCCGGACCGCGCGCCGACCTGGCGTCGCCGGACGCTTTGTATTGCCCAAACCATTTGGTGATCAAGGGCACGATGCCATCGGGCGGCGCGTCTCCGACCAGGACCACGGTGATGTTTTCGGGCCGATAGTAGGCCCGGTAATAATCCTCGAAATCCTTCTGGGAAGCCGTGCTGATGATCTTTTCATCGCCAATGGGAAGGCGTGTGGCAAAGCGTGTGCCTGCAAACAAGTCCGGCCACAACTTGTCGCGGATCCGTTGGCCGGCGTTTTTCCCGGAACGCGCCTCCTCCAGCACGATGCCGCGTTCCTTGTTAATCTCCTCGGGCAGAAGGGATGCACGGAACGCATAATCGCTGAGGCACATCAGCGCCTTGTCGATTTGATGGGTGGTCGTGTCTGGCGTGAAGAGCATGTAGGCCGTTTGATCGAAGCTGGTGTAGGCATTGAGGTCTGCGCCAAACTGCATGCCGAGGCTCTCAAAATACGGAATCAACTTGCCGGGCGGAAAATTCTCGGTGCCGTTGAACGCCATGTGTTCCAGAAAATGAGCCAGCCCGCGTTGGGCGTCGGTTTCATTTAAGGATCCAGAGGCTACATGCATCATCAAGGCCATCTTGCCGGGCGGGTTGTTGTGCTGGCGGTATCGCCACTTGACCCCGTTCTGGAGAGTGCCGGAGAGGATGCGGCCATCCTCGGGCAGTGGCTTCGCCTCAACCAGGACGCCTACTCCAAGGATCGTCAAAACTATTAAGAAAGTTCGTGGTAAGGATTTCATGCTCACAGGGTATGGATTCCTCTCGCGTCTTTCGAGGGAAATCCCTTGAACTCAGTAAAACCACCCCGTTTAGCCTGCTGCTCGAGCAACTCCAATCCCCTGCTCCTGCTCGTAATCGTAATCCTCCCCTCTTCAGAGCTGAGGCTTGTTCATTGGCGGACCACAAACCCCGCGTTAGCCCAGTCCGCGAAATCCTCCCTTGAACCGTCGCCCGCGTTCATGGTGGCGAGGCTGATGATCCTGGCTCCTTCAGGGATCCTCACATTAAACCGCCATGCTGGCGACAGCACGCGCATGACAGGGCTTGCCGCAGCTTCCTTGCCGTCGATGAAGACTTTGAAAACCACACTGGGATACATCGCCAGATTGGAGCCGTTGCTGATGCTGACAACGTGTTCATCCGCGCCGACCAGCGCCACGAATCGTTTGTAATTGGGCTTGAGTTCATACATGAGAGCGCACGGGGCATGAACGCCGATGCCTACTCGGTACGTCTGCCGGTTGATCTTCAATTCGTGGCCATGGTTCGACCTGTCCTTTTGCGGCGGTTTCGTCTCGCCGGAATAGCGAACCGTCCCGCCGTAGGTATGACCGAATCCGACATTTCGCAGTGGTTGCAAGTCGCCAATCGCGACATCCGGCAGAGGAGGCAGAGGATCCATGCGGGCGAACGATCCCTCAGACTCCACGCAGACCGCGCGCCCCGCGAGAAAGGCCGTGACTCGCAGCCGCGCTGTGTCTTCGAGCACCAGTGGCTTTGTGTAAAGGGCGGAGGCTGGCGTGGGTTTTGAGCCGTCGAGCGTGTAGCGGATTTGGGCGTCCGGCTGGAGTGGAGTCGTCAGGGTGACTGTAATCGGTTGCTCGAACAGGTGCGGCCGCATCGGTGTGCCCCAGGGCGTTATCCGCACGGGGTCACCCACCCATTCTACATCCCATTTCCCCAGTTTGGCCAACTCCGATTGCAAATGGATCGTCGGGGCAAGGTGCTTTTCGAAATGCTCCACGACCTGCTCGGTGTTGAGGTCCGGCGTGAAGTTTTGCGAAGGATCGTAGCCGGGGTGGGCATCCGTCATGTCGCGGGCCAACACACACTCCAGCCCTGTCGATTTCATCGCTCTCAGTCCCATCGGCTTGCCAAGTAGACAGACCTGGGTGTGGAACCCTACGTAGATGAGGTGGGTCAAACCAAATTTCTGGCAGATCGCGTACACCTCGGCCTGCGTGTCGGGCATCAGGTCTTCATCCCCTATGCGGAGCCCCGGATGCATGCTGTCCCAACCGTAATTCCCGGCGCAGCGCTCCCTGCCGCAGGCGCAGCCCCCGGCGTCCGGCACGGGGGGGCATGTCACATTGATCACGTTCGGCACAGCGATCTGTGGGAGCGCAAAGACGGCCTCCCGCTGCGGGTAGCCAACGTAATTATCCACCACGTCGCTGGGACAAAGCATCACGGTCATGCCCAGCTCGCGAGCCGCGTTCAGAGCTTTGTTTATCCTCGGCACAATGGCATCCACCCGCATGGTGGCCGTCTTGCACCAGTGGTAGTTCCAGACGTCTACGGCGATGACACCGACGCGTTTGGGGTCAACCTTCTCTGGCCGGAGGTTCACCGCTCCTGTCGTGGGATCGCGGCGCTGAAGATCGAGAGTGAGAGCGGCGCATGGCAGGGGCATCAGAGTGGCGGCGAGAACGAGCAGAGCCAGGAGGCGCATCGGACAAGCGTGGCAGTTTGAGTGCATGGTGAGGGTTCTGGGCGACCCTTGCAGATTCCCTCTTAAGGGCCGTTGCTTCAAGACAAAATCGTGGAAGCCCCCAATTCACGTCACGTGCCATGCCATGCCATGCCCACCAAGCTCGGGGGTTGACGTCGTTTCCGTGATCGCGACGGACCACCCACAAACCGGCAAAGTTCTCGCCGGAGTCGAATTGAATGGCCAGACAACGACGACTCTCGGTGTCCCTCCTTACGAAACCGATATCGCTCTTCGCCTGCTGAAAAAATAGCTCCCTGCATTGACGCCTTCGCGTCGGGCGATTCTCCGAGAGGAGCGCCGACACTGCCGTGGCTCACGCCCTGCTTTTATTTCCAATTGACCAGCCAATTGGCATAGCTAACAATTTCGCCCGGGCACTGACCCTGCGCTTCATCCGCACGGTGAGGGGATGTCCAAGGCGATGGGTGTGTTCCGATTATGTTATTTACTATCACGAGTGATTGCCGAGCCAGGGTGCTCTGGGCGGTTTTATCTATTGCGTGTGTTCTGGTTCCCGTCGAGGGGGCGGTGCTTGACCGGGAGGTGCCGAATTTCAACCTGCTCGACCTGCAAGGGCGGGATCATGAGTTATACCGCGCGGAGGGCCGGGCGGTAGTGCTGTTCTTCACCGGTAACGGATGTCCAATCGCCCGGAAAAGCGTGCCGAGACTTCGAGACCTGCGCAGAAAATTCGCACAGGAAGGTGTTTCGTTTTGGATGGTTCACAGCTATCCTGCGGACACGACCGCCGAGATCTCCCGAGAAGTGAACGAGATTCAAGCGCGGGGCATGCTCCATCTGCGCGATCCCAAGCAGGGGCTCGCAATCGCCTTCGCCGTGGAGCGAACTGCGGAGGTGGTGGCCATCGATCTGAAAACGCGGAGGGTGTTTTATCAGGGTGCCGTGGATGATCAGTTTGTCGAGGGAGCCGAGCGACCGTCCGCGCAAACCCATTTTCTGCGTGACGCGCTGACCCAGCACTTGGCGGGGCAGACGGTGGCGAATCCACGCACACCCGCCCGGGGCTGTCGGTTGGCTTTCGCGCCCGCTCCGGTGCCCCACGGCGTGCCATCCTATGCCACCGACGTGGCGCCGATCCTGAAGGCCCACTGCGTGGCCTGCCATCGGGATGGCGCGATTGGTCCGTGGTCGATGAACGGGCATGGGCGATTGAAGAATAAGGCTGCTATGATCGAGGAAGTGCTTTTGACGCGCCGGATGCCGCCCTGGGACCCTGACCCGGACTTCGGCGAGTTCCAGAAGCCCCATTACCTCACTCGTGAAGACACCCAAACCCTCTTGCGCTGGGTGAAAGCGGGAGCGCCTCGCGGGGAAGGGGAGGACCCCTTGGAGCAACCCTTGCCGCCGCTATCGGATTGGGCTTTGGGCAAGCCGGATGCCGTGCTTCGGCTGCCAAAACCGGAGGAAGTTCCGGCAACGGGAGTGCTCAACTACCGGCACATCCGGATCCATAACCCGTTCACTAACGATGTCTGGATTTCCGGCTCAGACGTCAAGCCAAGCAATCGGAAGGTGGTGCATCACGCGATTCTCTATGCGTTCTGGCCCGGATGTCCTGACGATGGAACAGGCCAAGGCGTCCACTTCCAAGGATGGGCGCCAGGAACGCCTCAATCCAAGTTTCCGGACGGTGTGGCAAAGCGTTTGCCCGCAGGTGCTGAACTGACGCTGGAAATGCACTACACCACATGCGGCTCAGAACAAACCGACCAAACCGAAGTCGCGTTCTATCTGGCCCCGGGACCGCAGCCACGCGAAGCGTTTGTGCGACGGGCTGACGCGGAGGACGTCGATATTCCAGCCGGAGTCGACGAGGCCCGGCACCATGCCACTTACGCGTTTCGGAAGTCGGCCACGATCTATGGATTGGCGCCGCACATGCACGTTCGCGGGAAATGGATGCGTTACGAATTGCTCCTGCCGAACGGACACAAAGAAGTGTTGCTGCACGTGCCACGATACGACTTCAACTGGCAGCACAGTTATGGATTCACGAAGCCACGACATGTCCCGGCTGGTTCCTGGCTCCTGGTTTCCGGGGCATTCGACAACTCCGCATCCCATCCTGGCAACCCGGATCCCACGAAACGAGTACGGTTTGGACTCCAATCTTGGGACGAAATGTTCATTGGATTCTTCGATGCGGCGGATGACCCCGATCCGCTCGTCAGCCCGCAAGAGAGAAATCCCAAGAGCGCCAGAGGGGTCAGTCAATAGTATCGTGGTCTTTTCCCGATCGGAACGGAGGACGGAGTTCTGAGGTAATCAATAAGCAGTAAGCAGTAAGCCGTAATCAGTGACCAACCAACTCCTTGGGCACCTCCATGCATCGTCGTCGGCCCTTTTCTGTGAACGCCAGCAGAAAGGCCGGATGTTTATCGTCACAGGCGCAGGCGCGACAACTGGGCCGGATGCACGTCTTGCGAACCATGGACAAGGAGCCTCCAAGCCGCCGTGCTCTGCGCGCTGCCACTTGCAAAACTGGCTGGCGCACTCGGGTCATGGGGGAAATTGTCTTCCCCAGTGGGATAAGATGCTCCGTTGATCTGGCAATCCCGTCTTCCAAAACGCAAGAAACCCACGCCGACCGAACCTCGCGCGCAACGTCATTTGCCCGAGCCCTATCCTCCCCTCGTCGGATCCCGTCAAATGGACCGCCAAAAACTCGAACAATCAGTGCCCAAGAGCGAGCGGCATTGGGCGGGACGCCGCTGTTCCGGGCAGAGCCGAAAGGGCTCCGCGACTTTACCGACAACTTCGGGATGCGTGCGGTGGTGACGCGAGACATTCGTGCCTTAACCCTTTCCATTTCCACGCAGGTCCAGTAAGAATGAGGTCATGGATCTGGCGAACATGCGGTCGACCTACGACAAAGGCGCGTTGCGCCGCGGCGACCTGGCGGACGATCCGATCCTTCAATTCACGACGTGGTTCGAGGAAGCGTGCCAATCGAAACTCGTCGAACCGAACGCCGTCAGCTTGGCCACTGCTGACCCTCAAGGCCGACCCCTCCTGCGGACCGTTCTCATCAAACAATTTGACGCTCGAGGTTTTGTTTTCTTTACGAACCTCGAAAGCCGCAAAGCGCGCCACATCGAATCGAACCCCAATGTTTGCGTCCTCTTTCCATGGGTGGCCCTGGAGAGGCAAGTCATTGTCTGCGGGACGGCATCGAGGGTTTCAACTGCGGAAACTCTGGCCTACTTTATTCAACGCCCCCTCGACAGCCAGATCGGCGCCTGGGCTTCCAAACAAAGTTCCGCCATCTCCTCCAGAAAACTCCTCGAAATGCAATGGCAACAAATCAAACAAAAATTCTCCGATGGAAAAGTCCCATTGCCCTCCTTCTGGGGTGGATTCCGGGTGGAACCGGTCAGCATCGAGTTCTGGCAGGGCCGCTCGAGCAGACTGCATGATCGGTTCCTGTACGCAAAACAACCGGACAATTCCTGGACCATCGAGCGCCTTTGTCCTTGAAATAAACGAACACTTCATTTGACATGCCAAAAGAACCCACGCTCACCCTGAAAGTCGGCGATCCCGCGCCGAGCTTCACAACACAAACAAGTGGAGGCTCGACCCTGTCACTCTTGGATCTGAAGGGGAAACCCGTCATCCTTTACTTCTATCCCCGGGACGACACCCCGGGGTGCACCAAGGAAGCCTGTGGGTTCCGCGACGCGCACGCCAGGATCCACCACGAAGGAGCCGTGGTTCTGGGGGTCAGTGCGGATACCGTCAAATCTCACGACAAATTCGTCAAGAAATTCGACCTCCCATTCCCGTTGCTTGCCGACATGGAGAAAAAAATCGTTGAAGCCTACGGTGTTTGGGGCGAGAAATCTTTTATGGGCCGCAAATACATGGGAATCCATCGCGTGACCTTTTTGATCGGACCGGACGGTCTCATCAAACGGATCTGGACGATCGTAAAGCCAGAAGAACATGCGGCGGAGGTATTGGCTGCGCTTGAATCGCTCTTTCCATGAACGGTGAGAACTGCAGCGGAAGATATCGTTATCTGACATAGTAGCCAGTCTCCTCGGCCGGAATCGGCAAGGACAACTGCCGGTCGCAACTTCGAGTGCGACAGATCAGAAAAAGGAAATCTGACGAGGACTACCGAGCTTTCTGCAAATGAGCCCATGCTGCATCTTCTTCGGGTCGGTTCCAATCTTGGGCAAGCGCACTCTCGCTGAGAAGTGCGATCTCAGAAGGCTGGGCGCTCGGTTCGTCGTCAAGAATGGTTACAAGTGCGCGGCGCGAGGAAGGCAGATGGACATCCTCAAGCAATCGGACAATGCCGTGCTCGTCGATCACTGCTTCGAGCGTCTGGATCATGCTTCAACCCTAACGTGTTTGGATTTGGAGGCAAGCCCTCAGTAGGCCAAACGTCTCAGCTGAGCGACCGCTGCCGTCAGCGTACCGTGGCAAACGGGAAAAAGTCCCCAATCACCGGCCAACTCCGCTACCGAGACGCTTGGCAGCGGTTGATGTCTCGACCTGATGGTTCGGTGCCTTCACGTCCGCCACTGAACTCCTTTGAACGGTCTCGGTCAATCCCTGAAAACCCCACCCAAAAGCGCGGCGTATTCGGCATGTCACTGCGAAGGAATTCATCACACAAAGACGCGGATGGAAATGCAATAGAACGGGACTTGTTTCGACCCC
>CAMBEJ010000038.1 GCA_945865375.1 Akkermansia muciniphila
CAGGCCATCGCGGGCGGGCTCATGCGCATCTTGCTCACGCTCGCCACCGGGACGGGCAAGACGTTTATCGCGTTTCAAATTGCGTGGAAACTCTTTCATGCCCGCTGGAACCTTTCTTCGACAGGCTCAGAAACCGGTTATGTTGCGCGTCGTCCGCGCATTCTGTTCCTCGCCGACCGGAACATTCTGGCGAATCAGGCTTACAACGCCTTCTCCGCCTTCCCCGAGGACGCGCTGGTGCGGATTTCCCCGGATGAGATTCGGCGCAGGGCACGAGTGCCAACCAATGGGAGTCTCTTCTTTACCATCTTCCAGACCTTCATGTCTGGCCCGATGAAGGATGGGAAACCAAGCCCGTCGTTCGGCGAGTATCCGCCAGACTTCTTCGATTTCATCGTGATTGACGAGTGCCATCGCGGCGGCGCGAACGACGAGAGCAACTGGCGCGGCATCCTGGATTACTTCGCGCCTGCCGTGCAACTCGGCCTCACCGCCACGCCCAAGCGCAAAGACAACGTGGACACCTACGCCTACTTCGGCGAGCCGGTCTATATCTACTCGCTCAAGGAAGGCATCAACGACGGCTTCCTCACGCCGTTCAAGGTGAAGCAGATTCAGACGACGATCGATTATTACGTTTACACCTCGGACGATGCCGTGGTGGAGGGCGAGATCGAGGCGGGAAAACTTTACGAGGAAGCGGACTTCAACCGCAGCATCGAGATTCGCGAGCGCGAAAAGAAGCGCGTAGAAATCTTTCTGTCGCAAATTAATCAGAACGAAAAGACCCTGGTCTTCTGCGCGAACCAGGCCCACGCGCTGCTCGTGCGCGACCTTATCAACCGGCTCAAGGCGAGCAAAGACCCGAACTATTGCCAGCGCGTCACGGCGGACGACGGCGTGCTCGGCGAGCAACACTTGCGCGACTTCCAGGACAACGAGAAAACCATCCCAACCATCCTGACCACGTCGCAAAAACTCTCGACCGGCGTGGATGCCCGAAACATTCGCAACATCGTGCTGATGCGTCCGATTAATTCGATGATCGAGTTCAAGCAGATCATCGGGCGCGGCACACGGCTCTAAGACGGGAAGGATTACTTCACGATCTACGACTTCGTGAAGGCGCACCTGCATTTCCGCGATCCCGAGTGGGACGGCGAACCGCTCGAAGAGGAACCGTGTCCCAAGTGCGGTCAGCGGCCTTGCGCCTGCGAGGTGACACCGCCCAGGCCCTGCGCCAAGTGCGGCAAGTCACCGTGCGAATGTCCCAAAGAGCCGTGCTCCGTCTGCGGCCGGGTCGATTGCGTCTGTCAGAAAAAGAAGAAGGTTAAAGTGAAACTCGCCGACGGCAAGGAGCGTACCATCCAGCACATGATGATGACGACCTTCTGGCATCCCGACGGCACGCTCATGTCCGCGCAGCAATTCCTAGAACTCCTCTTCGGTAAACTCCCCGATTTCTTCAAGAACGAGGCCGAACTCCGCGCCATTTGGAGCGCCCCGGACACGAGAGCAAAGTTATTGCATGGACTCGCCGAGAAAGGGTTTGGTCAAGATCAGCTTTCGGAGATGCAAAAGATCATTGATGCGGAAAAGAGCGATTTGTTCGATGTGCTCGCCCACGTAGCTTATGCGATGGCACCGCTCACTCGCGAAGTTCGCGCCACGAACGCAAAGGTCTACATCAACACCCGTTTCAGTGCCAAGCAGCAGGTCTTCCTGGATTTCGTCCTGTCCCACTATGTCTCCGTGGGTGTGGAGGAATTGGACCAGAGCAAACTGACGCCGTTGCTCCGGCTCAAATACCACAACTCCATCGCTGACGCCGTGGTCGATCTGGGGAAGCCAGAAGACATTGGGAAGCTATTCGCAGATTTCCAGAAATATCTTTATGCGGTGGCAGTTTGAAAACGTGTTGAATTCGGATGCCCCGGCGAACAGTGCTTTCCGGTTGGTCAGCGTATTCAGAGTCGCAGACCCGTTCTACACGGTCCAGCAGAGCCAAGATGGTATTTTTGAATCAAGACGTCCTCAGTCACTGTTTGAAGAACCTTCATTTACTGGGCGTTTGTGAGTATAGCCGCAGTTTGGCGACCCGCATTCCATCGATTTCCAGCACGCGCAGCTCGTGCAGCGCGAGCGCGACCTTGTCGCCCTCGCGCGGAAAACCTCCGAGCATCATCGTGACCCATCCGCTCACCGTGGAAACGCCCTCTGCCTGCACCGTTTCTCCCACCAGCGCCGCAAGCTCGTGCAAAGGCAGCGAACCGTCTAGTTCCCATCCGCCATTTGGCAGGGCCACCGTCAGGGGCTTTTCCTGATCGAACTCATCCTGGATCTGCCCCACCAATTCTTCCAAGACATTCTCTAGCGTGACCATCCCTGTGGTGCCGCCATACTCATCGACCACCACGGCAAAGTGCAGCTTTCTCTCGAGAAACAGCTCCAGCAGTTTCTCGAGCGGTGCCAATTCGGGAACGAAGAGGATTTTTCTCGCCAGTTTGGCCAGGTCCGCCGCAGTCTTCGCGCCCTGCCTAGCAGTGGTGTAGAGGTCCTTGATATGGACCACGCCCAGCGTCCGGTCCGGATCGCCCTCCGCGGCCAGTGGAAACCGGGAGAAGCGGGTTTGTTCAGCCACTTCAATGCACTTTTCGATCGAACTTTCCGTGTTCAGACAAACCATCTGCTGCCGCGGGCGCATGACATCCCTCACCAGTCGCCATCTCAAATCGAATGCGTTCAGGACGATTCGACGCCCCAGGCCATCCTCGCCTACCCGTCTCTCCGAGGCGCTCAACATCAGGCGGAGTTCCTCCTCCGAATGGGCCAGCTCATGCTCCGGAGCGGGCTCAATCCCGAACTTGCTCAGAATCCATAGAGACGCGTGGTTCAAGATCCAGATGAACGGATACGACACCCTCTGGAACCACATCAAAGGCACCGCGATCCAGAGGGCGGTTGGGAGGGATTTTTTAATCGCGAGCAACTTGGGCGCCTGTTCACCGGCCGTGATGTGCAGGAAAGTGATGACCGTGAACCCCACCGCGAACGAGATGGAGTGTCGCATCTGTTCGGATTCGATCTGAAACCACCCCAGGATCGGCGTGAGCAGGGCGGCGAAGATCGGCTCCGCGTACCAGCCCAATCCCAGGCTTGCGAGCGTGATCCCCAACTGCGCCGCGCTCAGGGAGGCGTCCAGATTGTTCAGCAACTGCTTTGCAACGCGCGCGCGCCGGTTCCCTTTCTCGATCAAGGGATCCAACTGAGTGCCACGCACCTTTACCAGCGCGAACTCTGCGGCCACAAAAAAACCGTTGACCAGCACCAGCACCATGATGGCACCGATCTTCGCAACCACCGCCATGAATTCAGCCTCGCTCATCGTGGAATCTCAACGCCCCTCCCGACGTCACGAGTTCACCTCGCTAAAAATCACGTCCAACACATCCTGGAGCGTGATGATCCCAATGTCGCATCCACCGGCATCCACGACGACCGCCATGCGGTGGCCGCTCCGCTGAAGCCGTTGCAGGGCAATCTCAAGCTTCAGATCCTGTTTCAGATAAAGCGTGGGCCGCATCACGTGGGTGACCTTCGCCGAAAAATCCAGCGCGCTTTGATACAGCGAGTTTCGCAGGCTGAAAATTCCGAGGACCCGCAGCCTCCTTCCGTTGTTGAGACAGACCGGAATCCGGCTAAAACCTCGCTGCCGACAGAGCTCCAGCGCGTCGCTGACGGCTGTTATGGAATCCACCTTGCACACTTTTTCCAACGGCACCATCACCTCGCTCAACGTCCGGTTGTGAAGGTCCAACACCCGGTTTATCATGGCGCGCTCATCCTTCGTCACCGCGCCTTCCGATTCCTGAAGCACAAGCCGGAGCTCGTCTCGATTCCCAAACAACTGGCCTGTGAACCTTTGACCGCCCGTCCTGCGCAGCAGAGCTGAAGCCATCCACGAAACCACGGCCACCAGGGGGGATAACATCCAGTGAATGACCCTGTAGGGATGTACCATCCAGAGGCAGAGCCGGTTAGGGAATTGGCGAAAGAGCGTCTTGGGCAGGAGTTCGCACCACGCGTACAATCCAAAAGCCATGCACCCCCATGACAGTGCAAAAAGGAGAGGGCGCCCCTGAAGACGCTGCAGGAGCCACCAGGTGACAAGGCCCACAGCCACAAAATTTGAAACTGTGTTCCCCACGCAGATCGTCCACAGAAAATTCTCGGGGCTCTCCAGATATTGGTTCAATATTCGCGCTGATTTGCTCCCCGACCGCATCCAGTGCCTTATTCGCAGGCGGCTCAGCGCGAACACCCCGGATTCCATCCCGGAAAGCAGAAAGGAAAGTGACAGACTCGCCAGAACGATCGTCAGGGAAGAGGCGTTCATGGCTTTGTCATCTGCTCCACGATCAACTCCTGAACCCGACGCTCGTCCACCACGCTCGCGGTCAGCCGCAACCCCCGTAGAACCACCCATTCCCCCCGCCTGGGAATCGCCCCGAGTCGCGATGACAGGAGCCCCCCCATCGTTTCGACTTCCGCAATCTCTCCCAGCGCCGGGTATTCCCTGGCGAAATCATCGAGCCGCATCAGGCCGCTCACACGCCATCGCGCCTCCCCTTTCTTCTCCATCACGAATGCCTGTGCCTCCCCTTCGCCCCGGATTTGTCCTAAAACCGACTCGAGGATGTCCTCCACGGTCACGATTCCAGCCATGCCCCCGAATTCGTCCATGACGATGGCGAGCCCGCGCTTTTGACGACGCAAACTCCGCAGGAGCTGGAATAGATTCATGCTCTCGGGAACGAACGAAGGAAACTCGATCACTTCTCCCAGGTCGATTTCTGGGTCGGATAGCAACATCCTTGTGTTCAACACGCCCACGATGGTGTCGGTAGCCTCATCGTGCATCGGCAGTCGCTGATGTTTGAACCGCCGGGAGGCCTCAATCATTTCTGCCTGCGACAAATCACCGCTGATCATCGCCACTCGCGACCGCGGAAGCATCACCTCTTTGACCGTGCGACCGTCGAGTCGAAGGATCTCGTGGATGATTTCTTTTTCAGATTTTTTGAGGGACCCCGTCTGAAATCCGAGCTCAAGCAACTCCCTGTATTCGGCTTCTGAAAGAGCGCTTGGTTGGGGAATGGATTGAGGGACCAGAACACGGATCAACCAGGCATTGATGGCTTGAGCAATCTGCCTGATCGGGCGGGACGCGCGCACGAGCAACAGCATGGGTTGTGCGATCCGGACAGCCCAGAATTCCGGGATGCGAACGCCCAGGATTTTGGGAAACACCTCGCATCCGAACAGGATCATGACCAACAAAAAGAACGACGCGATCTGAACCTCCATCGGCCAGATCCGGTGAAAGACGTTTCCGAGCCCGATGGCCACGATGCCCGCGTTGGCCAGCGTGTTGCCCAGCACAATCGTCGCCAGCAGATCATCGCGGCTCGCCATCAGCTCCGCCACGCGCGCGCTCCTTGCGTCCTTCTCGGACAACAGCCGGATCTGCCAGTTTCCGAGGGCAAACAAAGCCGCCTCGGACAACGCGAAGAAAAAACTCGCGGCGCCGAATAAAGCCAGCAACACCACACTGGTCGTGCCGAATAACATGCCACCACGCGGTCTGAACCTTAACTTGGAGGAGTTTTAACGACTCATCCTCGCTAATCTTCACTCATTGAGAAGGGATTTTTATTGGATTCTTGTCAGTTCTTACGCCCGCCTTTCGCGGATGGCCTCGAGGATGTCCGCGACGGCCTCGGCCCTCGGTTTCGCGCCCACGTTCCCTTTGCCATGCAACCGGACGCTCACAGCCCCGGCGTCGAGGTCGCGTTGCCCAATCACTAGCATCGTGTGAACTTTTGAACGTTCGGCGTCCTGGATTTTCCCGTTGATCTTGTTGCTGGTGAAGTCGGATTCCGCCCGCACCATGTTCGCTCTCAGATCCTTGACCAACGATCTGGCATAATTCACAAGCGTCTCGGCATCGCCGATTGTCATCACGCGCACCTGTTCCGGAGCCAGCCACAATGGGAAATTGCCGGCGTAGTGCTCGATCAAAAAACCGATGAACCGCTCATGGGTCCCAAGGGGCGCACGGTGGATGCACAGCGGGGTTTTCTCGACGTTGTCGCGGTCCTTGTAAACTAGCCCGAACCGCTTTGGAACGGCGAAGTCCACCTGGTTGGTGGCGATCGTAAACTCACGCCCAGCCACGCTCCACACTTGCACATCAATTTTGGGGCCGTAAAAAGCCGCTTCATTGGGGACTTCAACGTGGTTGATGTCTGATTCGATCAACACGTTGCGCACCCTGTCCTCCGTTTGCTTCCAAAGCACAGGTTCGTCCACAAATTTTTGTCCCAACCGCGACGGGTCATGTGTGCTGAACCGCATCAAATACCGGCCGAGCCCAAAGATTGTGAAATATTTCAGATACATCTCGTTCACCGCTCGGAACTCATCCGCGAACTGCTCTGGAGTGCAGTAGATGTGCGCGTCGTTCATCTGCATCGAACGCACCCGCATCAGCCCCAGCAGTTCGCCCGACTGCTCGTACCGATAACACGTTCCATACTCCGCAAGCCGGAGCGGCAGATCGCGATAACTCCTGGGCTCCGCCGCAAAAATCTTGTGGTGATGCGGGCAGTTCATGGCTTTGAGATAATACCGCTCCACGGTGTCCTCGCGCCCTTCGCCGCCAGATTTCTCCCTCAGCTCCATGGGCGGGAACATGCTCTCCGCATAGTACGGAAGGTGTCCGGAGATTTTGTACAGCTTTTCCTTCGCCAGATGGGGCGTCCGCACGCGCACATAACCGGCCGCAAACTCGGTCTCTTTCGCCAGCTTCTCCAGCTCCTCGATCAAGACGGTCCCGTGGGGCAGCCATAGCGGCAGCCCGGGGCCGACATCTTCAGAATCAAAAGCGAACAACCCCATCTCCGTGCCAATTTTTCGATGGTCCCTCTTTTTGGCTTCCTCCTGGGCTGTGAGCCAGCCCTCCAGCTCGGTTTTGTTAGGGAAAGTAGTGCCATAAATCCGCTGCAATTGCGGGTTTTTTTCGCTTCCCCGATAATACGCCGCCGCGACACGCAACAGTTTGAAGGCCTTCACATTGCTGGTCCGCATCACATGGGGCCCGGCGCAGAGATCCACAAACTCGCCGTTCTGATAAAATGAAATCGCCTCACCTTCCGGGATGTCGGCCAGTCGTTCCACCTTGAACGTTTGTCCTCTGGATCCAAAAAACTCGCGCGCTTCTTCCCGGGTTTTGATGGATTTCTCAAAAACTTGATTCTCCTTGATCACAGCGCGCATGGCCTCCTCGATACGCGCGAAGTCTTCAGGCGCAAACCTGTGGCTCGGCAGATCGAAGTCGTAATAAAAGCCCTCGTCCGTGGGGGGACCAATATCGAGGAGCGCGTCCGGCCAGATCCGCAGGACCGCCGTCGCGAGGATGTGAGCGCTAGAATGCCGCATCCGCTGCAGATCGGTCATCTGATGACGTTCATCCAGTGTCTTGCGTTCAATGGGTGTTTTCTCAGTTTCCATAAGTCACATGTCCTTTCCACGAATCGCCCTACGCCTTCGCCAACTCCAAACGGATGTCTTCCACCATTTTCATCAGTCGCCGGCCGTAATCCACGTAGCTCGAGTACATCGCTTCATCCGAGGTCTTCACGGTGGCGTCGTGAAACACGACCGCCACATGGGGTTCGATTGAGATCGCTGCATCATAGCCGCCCGCAATGGCGTCCGTGAGGATCCGGCGCACAGCCCCATCGCCTTCGCCAGGATACGTGTAATCAGCGTCCTTCTTGGCGGGGTTCCAGATCGCATCCTTGACGTGGATGTGCGCGACGTGCTCTTTCACATGGGTCCAGAACTCCCATGGATCTTGCTGAGGCCAGGGCTTTGGTTTGGAACGGTCCGCGTTGAAGACCGGGTTCGCGGTGTCGAAAACCAGTTTCAATCCCGGGACTTGCTCAAGAAGTTCGAGGGTAAAAGGCCATCCCATACCCCCGTAATTCATGCAGTTTTCATGCAGCGGTTGCAGTCCCGCGTCGAGGAACCTTTTTGTGATCTCACGCAGACGACGGAACCTTTCTTCAGCCTTCTGGTCCTCCGAATCCCGCACGGCGTAGCTCATGATGCGCACAAACCGGGTTCCCAAACGCACCATCCGTGGCACGGCTCGCTCGACTTCTCCCATGTCGAAAGGTTGATCGATCTTCTTGCCCCAGTTGGCGATGGTCGATCCGAAGCAATAAACGCCCACGTCCGCAGCGGCTAGTTTTTCCACCACAACCTCGAACGCGGCATCGGGGATTTCGTGGAGGTTGGCCTTGGGAAAACCCGGCACCTCGACGTTGCGCGCCTCGATGGTGCGCCAGCCCAGATCCAGTGTCGCCTTGATCTGGGTGTCAATGGTGTTGCCTGCTTCGTCGCCGACGCCTGTGAAAATCATCCGCCAAAAGTGACGGAATCAGCGACGAAGGGAAACACCTTTTTCAACGGAAGGAACCCGATACAGGGCTCTTTCAAGAAAATGGAGCGCCGGTTTCCAACCGGCTTTGGTTCAACGATCCGCCGGTCACCCACCCAAGCCGATTGGAAATCGGCCCTCCGGCACCTCTGGCTGGGCGGCCGCTGTTTTCTTGAAACACCCCTGAACCCGATAGGACGGATAATCGAATTGTGAACCACGGATGACACTACAGCGACACTTTTGGAAAATGACCACGGATTGCACGGATTGCACGGATAAGATGAGGGTGGATTCCCGCCCATCCGTGTCATCCGTGGTTGAATTCTCAGAGGAAGCGTCGCTGTAGTGATAAGAAAAGAATTTTCCGATCTATCCTTACACGTGTTATCCGTGGTTCAATTTGGTTGCGGCTTGCCTCTCACGGTCCTTCCGTCCTTCTTCACGCAATTTGATCGGGGTCCGGATCATCGGTGAAACGATTTTGTAAAATCGTCATTCACGATTTCCACCACCTTTTTCTCGAAGCGCGACTCCTGGATCAATTGGTTCAACCGCATTTCAAACGCGCCGCTGTCCATGGGCAGATCGAGGGACGTTCCGAGGAGGGTTGAGTAAAGGATCGAGTTTGCGAGCTCCACCGAAAATAACCCGTCCGCCCCAGGAGCGATCAGCGGCGTGCCATCCAGGATTGCATCGATGAAATTCTGCATCAACGTGGCGTGTGGCGATGCGGCATTTTCGAAAGGAATCTCAACATTCCACACCTCGGGCTTCGAGAATCCCACTCTGGCTTCACGGCTGAATTGGACCATGCAGGAATCGTTTCTGGTGAAGTGAAGCTGGTTTGACTCCAGCACGACTCGGCCCCGGGTTCCGGCAATCTCGAATCGATTTGTGCCGGGTGCCTCGCCTGTCGATGTCACAAAGATGCCCGTCGCACCATTCGGATATTCAAAATAGGCCGTCACATTGTCCTCGACCTCGATATTATGGTACCGACCGAGCTGGCAAAAGCCGCGGACTGTCGAGGGCATCCCAAGCAGCCAGGCCAAAGTGTCGAGATTGTGGAGGCATTGGTTCAACAACACGCCCCCGCCCTCGCCCTTCCAAGTGGCCCGCCAGCCGCCGCTCGCGTAATACGCCTCGGTTCGGAACCAGTCCGTGATGATCCAGCTCATCCTGACGATCTCGCCCAGTTCTCCGCTCTGGATCAACTTCTGAATTTTCAGATACCGCGGCTCGGTGCGGAGTTGGAACATCGCTCCGAACACCTGCTTCGGACGCGCCTGATGGGCCAAGATCAACTTCTCGGCATCGGCTTTATGCGCGGAAATCGGCTTCTCAACCATCACATGCAATCCGCTTTCGAGTGCGCGGATTCCCAGCGTGGTATGTTGGTAGTGCGGCGTCGCGAGGATCACCGCATCCACCTCATCAGAGCTCATGAGCGCCTCGGGATCTCCAAAGACCCTCAAGGGCTTGTAACTCTCAAGCTTTTGAGGCGATGGGCTGCACACGGCGGTCAATTCACACCGCGCGACCTTGCCTGCCATGAGGTAGGCCGCATGGTGCTTCCCAATGTTGCCCATCCCGATGATGCCCACTCGAATCGGTTTCATGATTGTTCCTAGAGGCGACGTCAAGTTAGACAACCTCGACTGGACTCCAACGCACGCGAATGGAACATGTGTGACGGCCTCGCAAGCCGAGAGGGTAACTCAAATTCGCGTTCATTCGCGGGCAGGCACTTCAGAAGGAATGGGCTCCGCGCATCAGTTCCTTCACCAGATCGTTCGCATCATAGACCTTGCGGAGGGATTCCACAATGGCCCCTGAATGCACCGACAGCGCGCGGGCCATCTCCTCGGTATACTCGAAGTCCAGGACCAGCGACTGCAGGTTGCCGTCAAAAATGATTCCGACAAGCTCCCCTCGGCGATTCACAACCGGGCTTCCCGAGTTTCCCCCGATAATGTCCGCAGTGCTGATGAAATTGAAGGGGACATCCAGGTTCAACCTGTCTTTGCGCTCGATCCACCGCTTGGGCAGGTCAAACGGCGGCACAAATTCCTGGCTGGAAGCCCGTTCGTAGAGCCCTGCGAGGGTGGTTTGATGGGGGACGTGCCTCCCGTTTTCAGTGTAGCCCTTCACGGCCCCGAAGGCCAACCGCAGCGTGAACGTCGCGTCTGGATAGCCGCCCGCCCCCTCCACCGCAAACCGGGCCTTGGCAATCAACCCGTGCGCCTGCTTTTTGACCTCGTCCTGCTGCTCAATGATGTCCCGAACCCGCCGTGCCTCGCCATCGATCAGCCTCGCCATCTCCAGCATCGCATCCTTCGATGCGGCCGTGGCGGTTTTTCCGCCCTCATAAAGGCGCTGACGCATTTCAACATCCCGGAGCTGGGTGCCTGTCACAAGATCGCCAGCCCGTCCTCGAGGCGATTTATTACCCAGGACTTGCCGCACCAGGGGGTCTTCACTGCCGAGTTGCTCCGCGAGGAAGGTCAGGGAATCCGACAGCTTGAGCTGCTCGAGATCCTCGTACAAGGGCTCCGTTGAAAACAACTGAAGCTCCAGTGAGGCGAGGTTCGATTCGCGGAATTCCCGCAGCCGTTCGCCGTTGGGCTTGGGGCGTTCCTCGCCCCCGCGTAGCACGGTGCGTGCGATCGTGAAGAGGGTGCTGTGAAATCCTAGTCCCGCTTCCAGCATGTTGTAACGCAACGCGTGCTCGCGCATGACCTGCTGTGCCCGTCCGATGGTTTCCCAGGCCTTTGCTGAGCTCTCCAGCGCGGGTCTTTGAGCCACCGCCGACATCAGCCTTCCCTCGTCCGCCGCTTTGCGCGCGAACAACGTTGGGTCCATCAATCCCGCCAGCCCTCCATCCCGCGCCTTGCGAGAGTTCTGCACTCCAAACAGCGTGTCTTTGGCTCGGCGCGCGTTCTCCCTGCTGCGGGCGCTGTAGGATGTCAAAAGAACCTCGAGACGGTTCAACCTCTGCAACGCTCGCGGATACTGAACGTCCCGCAAATACTCCAGCTCCGTCACGGTCAACAGACGACTGGTCCGTCCCGGGTGGCCCGAGACGAAAATCAATTCGCCCTCCGTCAAGCCCGCCGTGTTCCACTTCAGATGATGCGGGATCTTGGCGGGTTTTCCATCCTCGTAGGCCCGGAAAAAGCAGATGTCCAAGTCAAACCGCGGATACTCGAAGTTATCCGGGTCACCCCCAAAAAACGCAATCTGCTGCTCCGGGGCAAAGACCAGCCGGACGTCTGTGTATTTCTTGAACCGGTAAAGGTGATACTTGCCCCCCTGAAACAGCGGCACCACATCGCTCCGCAGCCCGGTCTTATCCATGGACTCCTTCTCGATCTCCGCCATCACCGCCCTGCGCGCCGCGAACGCCGCATCAGGTTTCAAATCCGACTTCACCGCAGCGTTGACCCGCTCCGTCACGTCCTCGATGGTCATCAGAACGTTCAGCTCCAGATCGTGGCACTTTTTTTCATCGACACGGGTGCCCGCGTAAAACCCGTCCTTGAGATAATCGTGGTCCGCGTCGCCGAACTTCTCCAGCGCGTCGGCACCCACGTGATGATTGGACATCACCAAACCGTCCTCCGAGACGAACGAGCCCGAGCCGCCGCTGTTGAATCGAACAGAGGATTTCTGGATGTGATCAAGCCACGGTTCGGTGATATCCATTCCGTACCGTTCCCTGACCAACGCGCGCGGCGGTGCGTTGAACAACCACATGCCCTCGTCCGCCTCCATCCCCACACCCCCCGCGAAAACCAGTACCGTTTTCACAAGTGCGGTTCGAAACCGTTTGAGCAAATTTGTCAGTGTCTCGGAATTCATCCTTCCATCAAACGCCAATGGAATTGCCATTTCAACCCCGAAGATTGACATTAACCTTTTTGTCCTTGGCATTTTATGAAACCCTTCAATGAAATGACAGTCGAGGAACGGGCGCACGCCCAAAAGTGTGTTGACGCTTGGGGACGAGCTGGCTCGGAGCTGGAGCGGATGCGGCGTGACGACATCCGCCATGCGGACACGGCACGCTCGATTCCCGTTTTCGATGGATTGTCCGAGGGCGCGATCAGAGACTTCCCGGCGAAGCCGACATCGGGGTTGGTAGAGCAACAACGCTGTTTTCGTCGGGCAAAACGATGACGCGTCTAGTCAGGCTGGCGGCGGAGTTACAGTCACTCCTCGATGCAAAATCGAGTCAGGATTGAATTTGTCAGAGACCCCGGTTGGTGATGCCGTAATCCTGTTTCGAATTGCGCAGTCTGCGCTTTCTTGACCATTCGCCCTCCGCGTTCCAACCAACATTACAGAAACAGGAGATGTTCCATCGAAGAGCCGTCAGGTTTCAGAGGCTTGTCGGGCTGTTGTTGTCGAATTCGATCGTGCGGAATCACTCGCTGCAGCGGGCCTGATCCGCAGTGCATTAATTGGATTCATGGAGTTCAATAAATGAATTCATCTACTCACGTGTCGAGTTGGTATCCACGTTGCTTTGGGGTCCGATCGGGCACGTCGCACGTGCCCGGCAACATACAAACAACCCACACACTATATGATGAGTCGTTCCCACTTCAGATCCCTCGCGCGTCGGTCTCGCGTGCCGGTCTCCATCGTCGGACTTTGCATGGGAGGCATGCTCGCTCAGGCGGCGCCCGACGCGGCCGTTGACAAGCTGGAAAAGGAGAACCAGGACCTCCGAAAGCGTTTGGACACACTGGAAGCAGTCGCGAAAAAGGAGGGCATTCTTCCGACCGACAAAGCGTCGGGATCGGTGATCAAGGCCATGTCTGAAACCACGCTCAGTGGCTTTGTTCAAGCATCCTATTTCTACAACACACGGAATCCGGCGGATAGAAAGTCGGATGGTTACCTATGGAACACCACGCACAATTCTTTCTCATTGAACAAGGTTAAGGTCACGTTGGCGAGCAAGCCGGTTGAGCGCAGTGGTGAATCGTGGGATGCGGGTTACCGAGCTTCGCTGATGTGGGGTGAGGATTCGCAGGTCTTGAACACCGGAAGCCCGCTGGGAGGTTTCGAAGGCATCCGCGAAGCCTTCGTGGAGGCCAATATTCCCATTGGCACCGGCCTTAATGTGAAGGCGGGTCAATTGATTTCTCTTTTGAACTATGAATCAGGTGATGGCGGTGCGGCTAACGCCAACTTCTCGCAGGGTTACCAATGGTTCTATACCGGCAACGGTCCCTCCGCCGGTGTCCAATTGAATTACAAAGTCACGGACATGGTGGACCTGACGGCGCGTGTTCAAAACGGTCTCTACTCCGGACCGGTGGATGGAAATGACGCAAAAATCGCCATGGGCGCTATCGGCATCAAACCTTCTGATTCGACCTGGTTCAGCCTGATAGGGTTTGGTCGTGTGGGCGGTCACGGCAACGGCGGCGACAGCGTGAATGGCGGATCACTGCTCGCCGGCCACAAGTTGACGGAGCAGTTGAACCTTGGGCTCGAGCTCGACTATTTCTCGTTCGAAGCAAAACCGAAGGATCTCGACTTGTGGTCCATCGGAACGTGGGTTACTTACGACTTCACCTCGAAGTTTGGCGTCGCCCTGCGTGGCGAGTATCTGGATGACAGGGATGGCGGCGGGATCAAAGGGGTCCCTCTGCCTGGTGCGATTCGTGCGTCCAGCTCCATCCTTTCGCCCGATGTGAATGGCGACCTCGCCAGCTTGACGCTCACGTTCAACTTCAAGCCCACTCCCAACATCAAAATCCAACCTGAAATCAGGTATGATCGCACGGCCTACGCCGGTGGTTTCGATGGCAAAAAAGACCGCGTCACCATCGGCGCCGGTGTTTCGTATCTCTTTTAATCTAATCTGTGCTGATCTGATCCAAATTAAAGTTCCAAATATGAAAACCAGACTCAACAAATTCTTCGCCACATCAGCCGCCCTTGGACTGGCCTGCGTCGCGATCACGGCGGAAACGGTGAAAGTGGGGATTCTTCATTCGCTGTCAGGCACCATGGCCATCAGTGAAACCTCCCTCAAGGACGTGCTCCTCTTCACGTTCGATGAAATCAACAAGACAGGCGGCATCAAGGTGGGCGGCAAGAGCGTGCTCATCGAGCCGGTGGTCGTCGACCCCGCCTCGAACTGGCCGTTGTTCGCCGAAAAAGCGGAGCAACTGCTCGTCAAGGATAAGGTTGCCGTCGTGTTCGGTTGCTGGACCTCGGTCAGTCGCAAGTCCTGCCTCCCGGTGTTTGAGAAGGAAAA
This sequence comes from Akkermansia muciniphila, assembly GCA_945865375.1. GTDB lineage: Bacteria > Verrucomicrobiota > Verrucomicrobiia > Limisphaerales > F1-80-MAGS106 > F1-80-MAGS106. The sequence continues at coordinate 14,787 of CAMBEJ010000038.1, forward strand.
CGGCCTTCTTTTCTATCCCGTGCAGTATGAGGGCGAGGAGCTGTCCAAAAACATCTTCTACACCGCCGAGGCTGTTAATCAACAAGCCATTCCCCCTGTGGACTACATGCTCGCGGACGGGAAAAAGAAGTTCTACTTGCTCGGTTCCGACTACGTGTATCCGCGCACCACCAACAAGATCCTCAAGAAGTATCTCAAGATGAAGGGGATCCCGGATTCTGACATCGAAGAGATCTACACACCCTTCGGCCACACGGACTACCAGACCATCGTCGCCGCGATCAAGAGTTTCTCCGCGGGTGGCAAGGCTTGTATCATCAGCACGCTGAACGGCGACACCAATGTCCCGTTCTTCAAGGAGTTTGCCAACGCAGGGCTCACCTCCGAGAACTGCCCCGTGGTGTCGTTCTCCATCTCGGAGGATGAATTCCGCGGCCTGCCCGCAAAGCAGCTCGTCGGCCATCTCGGTTGCTGGACGTATTTCATGTCCATTAAAACTCCTGAGAACACGAAGTTCGTGAAGGATTTCCTCGACTGGGTGAAGGCTCCCAAGGTCACCGGCGTGGATTATAACGTTTACGGCGTCGATCCCAACAACCGTGTCACTTGCAGCCCGATGAACCTCTCCCGCATGGGGGTGTATCTGTGGAAACAAGCGGTCGAAAAGGCAGGCTCTTTTGAAGTGGACAAGGTTCGTATAGCCCTGATCGGCCAGAAAGTTAAGGGTCCCGTGGGCGAGGTCGTGATGCAAGCGAATCATCATCTTGTGAACAATGTCTTCATTGGAGAGACCCTCGCAAGCGGCCAGTTCAAGGTCATCAAGACTTTCAACGCCGTCGCCGGTGAGCCGTTCAGCGACAAGTTCCTAGGTAAATAAATCTCTCAGCACCGCTTCTATGAAGCTTGTTGAGTTCCCCGGGGGAGGCGGGCCTGTGCATGGCCCGCCTCCCCTCTTCATGGCAAGATTCCAAGTCGGCTCTCAGGCAAATGAATTGGTTGTTGTTTTTGGACAAACGTCTGAACTCAGTAAAACGACCCTGTTTAGACTGATGCTCGAGCAACTCCAATTCCCTGCTCGTAATCGTAATCGTAATCGTAATCGTAATCGTAATCCACCCCTCTGTTTCAAGGGCAACACCCGAGGATTACGATTACGATTACGAAAAACGGAGGAATTGGAGTTGCGCGCCCAGATCACGATTTCAACGGGTTTTACTGAGGTCTGAACCTTAAACGTCATGCGCTGCGTCCGCCCCCTCTTCCTTGCCTGCCTTTTCCTGATGACCTCGCTCCGAGCAGCGGGGCCGGTGACAGTTTCGACATTCCGCTCCGCTCTGGCGGAAGCCATCCTCTCCGAGGACGCCGACAGCCAGATCGAATTGGTCAAGAAGCTCGCGGACGGGGGCGGGGACCCGTTCCTCGAGCAAGCCTTGTCCGCCTGGCGCCAGGGGAGTCTCTTTCTACACGAAACCAATGAAATCCGCACGCCGTTTCTTCTGGATGCGCAGACCGACCTTGACGGCCTCGCCCTCGCCCTCCGCATCGTGGATGGCGAACTCCTGAAGGATTCCATCGGCAAACCGCTCAAATTTTCCGCCGCAGACCTGACGCCTGTCGATACGAGCTCCAAACTTCGCAAGGCGCTAAAAACCACGCTCGACCTTTTCTCGCTCGGCAACTTAAATCCCAAGATCCGGCGCGACGCCCTCATCAAGCTGGGCCAGGAGCAAAACTCGGAATATCTCCCGTTTTTCAACTCCCGGCTTCCGGGCGAATCCGATGGGGAAGTGCGCCGAGCTCTCGAAGAAGCCGTGGCGGTGACGCAGATCGCTTCTGAAGATCCCAGGGTCCGCGATCCCGCCGCGCTCCGCCTTGGGCAGCTCCGGTCCATCACCTCCCTCCAGTTCGTTAAAAAGCTGGAGAAGGATGCCCTGGCAACTCCCGCTCAGTTTGGCAAGAACACGCTGACGGCCGCCCGCACTGCCGTGCAACAAATCGAGACCTACATCTCGATCGGGAACCTGTTCGGCACCGCCTTCCGCGGCGTTAGCCTCTCCGCCGTCCTGCTCGTCGCCGCCCTCGGCCTGGCCATCACCTTTGGCCTGATGAACATCATTAATATGGCCCATGGCGAGATCATGGCCGTCGGTGCCTACACGACGTTTGTGGTCCAGGGCATTTTTGGTGGAGGCCTGCTTTTCTCCCTGTTTGGCAAGACCTTTTCGGTGAAGGGCATGGGTCTGACGGGGGGTCTTTTCGACTGCTATTTCATCGTGGCACTCGCCGCCTCTTTCGTGACGGCAGGCCTGGTCGGGCTGGCGCTCGAGCGCGGCATCCTCCGCTTCCTTTACAAGCGTCCGCTCGAATCCCTTCTCGCCACGTGGGGGGTCAGCCTGATTCTGCAGCAGGCCTTCCGACACACGTTCGGCTCCGCTAACGTCCAGGTAAACGCGCCTTCGTTCCTGAGCGGCAGCTTCGTTGTGAAGGACGTGCTCTTCGCCTACAACCGTCTGTTCATTATTGGCTTCGCCGTGTTCGTCGTCTTTCTGACGTGGTTATTGCTGTCCAAAACATCCCTGGGTTTGCAGATCCGGGCTGTCATGCAAAATCGCGCGATGGCGTCCTGCATCGGCGTTCGCACCGACCGCGTGAACATGATGACCTTCGCTTTCGGCTCAGGCCTCGCGGGCATGGCGGGAGCATGCCTATCCCAGATCGCCAACGTGGGCCCTAGCCTTGGTCAGAGCTACATCATCGACTGCTTCATGGTCGTGGTGCTCGGCGGTATCGGCAATCTGGTCGGCACCGTGTCGGCTGCGGCGGGTGTGGGCGTGACCGATCAAATTCTTCAGCCCTGGCTCGGCGCTGTGCTGGGCAAGATCACCGTGTTGGGCGCGATCATCTTATTTTTGCAGTGGCGCCCAAACGGTCTCTTTGTCACCCGAAATCGAAGCCTTGATGGATGATGCAACTTCCCAAACACGAACTCCTTCTTGTCAGCCTCTCCGTGCTGATCGGCCTTGTAGTGTTGCCCTGTCTGAACGCCTTTGCGCCGCCGGACAGCGCGCTGCACGTCAGCACCTTCACCCTGAGTCTGTACGGCAAGTACCTGACCTACGCCGTGCTGGCGCTCGGGGTGAACCTCCTCTGGGGTTACACGGGTCTTTTAAGCCTCGGCCAGTGCCTTTTCTTCTCCCTGGGCGGCTACTGCCTGGGCATGTCTATGATGATGAACATCAGCGGGCTCGGCCAGTATCACGAGGCCATCCCGGACTTCATGGTCTTCCTCGAGTTTCCAGTCCGTTTCCCTGAGACCGCCGGGCTGCCGCCCCACTGGATCCCTTTCAAACACTTTTGGTTCGCCGCGTTGATGGTGGTTCTGGTGCCGGCAGGGGTCGCCTGCCTGTTCGGATGGCTCGCATTTCGCTCCCGCATCAAAGGCGTTTATTTCTCCATCCTCAGCCAGGCTCTGACCTATGCGGCGTGCCTCATGTTTTTTCGCAATGATTTCACTTTTGGTGGTAATAACGGCCTCACGGATTTCAAGTTCCTCTTAGGCACTCCCTCGCTCCAGCCATGTGAAATACCCAACCCAGCCTCCTTCATAGCGGAGCTAAAGGAGGGCAAGGACGATGTCTCCAGGTTCCTCTGGAGCCAAGTGACCCCAGCCAGTCAGAAGGGCCTCTCGGACCTCCTGATCGCCGGAAAAACAGCCAGCGCGGAAGCCCTCCTGGCCGGTGAGATCAATAGAATCTTGGCCTCAGGGACTCTTTACGATGAACGACGGTTTTCTGCAGTGGCTCTCCCGCCCGACATCAAGCTGCTGCTCGGTCAAAATCCTCGGGACACTGGAATGCTCAAGCTCAACCGAGTGCTGATGGAGTTGGCATTCCCCCACCAGGTGGTGAAGAAGGCATTCACGGGCTATGTGGTCAACGATCCCCCTACCAAACGCGCCCTCTATGTCTGCTCCGGCTTGCTGTTGCTGCTGACTTATCTCTTCTGCCGCTGGCTGACCTCCACGAAATTCGGTCTGATCCAGCGGGCTGTTCGTGATTCTGAAAACCGTGTGCTCTTCTCCGGCTACGCCACCGCGAACTTCAAGCTCTTTGTCTTTGTCATCGCCGCCGTGATCGCAGGACTAGGCGGCGCCCTCTTTGTCCCCCAAGTCGGGATCATCAACCCCAGCGAGATGGGCGCGGACAAATCCATCGAAGCCGTCATTTGGGTGGCCGTGGGCGGCCGTGGGAATCTGCTCGGTCCGATCCTCGGGGCGATTGGTGTCAACTCGCTCAAGAGCTACGCCACCCATTCCTTCGCCGAGCAATGGCCCTATATTCTTGGCGGGCTCTTTGTCTTTGTGACCCTCTTCATGCCCAAGGGCCTCATCGGCTTGCCCCAACAGTTCCGTGGGCTCTGGAGAAAAGTCCGCCCTGGTACCGACGCCAATAATCCCAGCACCGTCGAGATCAAGCCCGAAAACACGCTGAGCCAATGACCAAGGAATTCATCCTGACCGTGGAGGGCGTGACCAAGACGTTCGATGGTTTCAAGGCCATCTCAAATCTTAACTTCTACCTCGATACCGGTGAATTGCGCGTGATCATCGGACCCAACGGAGCAGGCAAAACCTCATTTCTGGATCTCATCACAGGCCGCACCAAGCCTGACGCCGGCAAGATCGAGTTCGGGAAAGACACCGATCTCACAAGGCTGAACGAGTATCAAATCAACCGGCTGGGAGTCGGACGCAAGTTCCAAACCCCTTCGGTTTATATCGACCACACGGTTTTCGAGAATATCCAGCTCTCGCTCGAAGGCACGCGCAGCGTCTGGTCCACGCTTTTTTCCCGCATCACAACCGCGCAGCGTGAACGCATCCGGGAAGTGCTCGAAACCATCGGCCTCGGCGACAAGACTTGCGTGAAGGCGGGTTCGCTTGCTCATGGCCAGAAGCAATGGCTTGAGATCGGCATGCTGCTGGCACAAAACCCGAAGCTCCTGCTTGTGGATGAGCCCGCCGCCGGGATGACCGATAAGGAAACTCACAAAACTGGCGAATTGCTCATCAGCCTCGCCGGCAAACACAGCGTTGTCGTCATCGAGCACGACATGACCTTCGTCCGCCAAATCGCCCGCACCGTGACTGTGCTGCATCAGGGCAGCGTGCTCTGCGAAGGCACCGTGGATCAGGTGCAGAACGATGAACGTGTGATCGAGGTCTATCTGGGGCGAAAAAAGAGGGACAAGTCCTGAATCAGCAAGAGTATGAGGGACAGGAAATGAACCACAGAGGCACAGAGATACAGAGAGGGCGAAACCCTGAAACCCAAGCTGTACCGATCTGTTTTCCCTCCGACCTCTGTGCCTCTGTGCCTCTGTGGTTCAAAAATTCTATGAGCCACGGGGCATTACCCTCACGCGTGGGTCCCGTCATCTCGGTGCCTCTGTGGTGAATCAACCGGCTTTTAAACATGCTCTCAATCTCCGACATCCACGTCAGCTACGACGGCTCCAGAATCCTCCGCGGCGTCACCCTGGACGTGCCCGAGCGGAGCCTTGTCTGTCTCATGGGCCGCAACGGCGTCGGCAAGACCACCACGCTCAAATCCATCATCGGCCTCGTGAAAAACGACTCCGGAGTGGTGAAGCTCGCCGGAGACGACCTCGGATCGCTCCTGCCCGACGAACGCGCCCGCCGCGGCATCGGTTACGTGCCGCAGGGTCGCGACATTTTTCCACACTTGACAGTATGGGAGAATTTGAAGCTCAGCCTTGTCATCCATGGGGCAAAGACCAACGGGCAGGTGGATCGCGTTCTGGACCTATTCCCGATCTTGAAAGAGTTTCTCCAACGCAAGGGAGGCCTTCTCAGTGGCGGCCAGCAGCAACAACTCGCCATCGCACGCGCGCTTTTGACCAATCCCAAGGTGCTGCTCCTCGACGAGCCGACCGAGGGCATTCAGCCAAATATCATCGACCAGATCAGTGAAACGCTCTTGAAGATCAAGAAGGAAGGAACGCTCAGCATTCTTTTGGTGGAACAATATCTCGACTTTTGTCTCAGTGTCGGCGACAGCTTTTACATTATGGACCGTGGAGCCATTGTGGCTTCCGGGCCTGTCGCGCACTTGAACAACGACCTTGTCAAACAACACCTGACCGTATGATCCAGCCTCATTTCCGCATCCGCCACGGCAAACAGGCGGCTGCTTTGCACCGCCTCATCCCAACGGCGGCCGCGTTTGCCATCGCGCTTTCCGCCCAAGCCCACCCGGGCCACGACTGGCACGACGCTGACGCCCGCCATCTCCTGACCAGCCCCGACCATTTTGCCCTGCTCGCCCTGGGTGGCACCCTCATGTGGTTCGGCGCGCGGCTCGTTCAGCGCCGCTGGCCGCGGCGCCTCATGCAAGTGACCGGTGCCACCGCGTGCGTCCTTGCCGCTGTGCTCTGGGGCTTCCGCTCCTGATGAATCCGACGCTCCAGCAACGTGAGGTAGGGAGGTCGCACTGCGACGTCCCTACCCACGCGAGCGCTTCCTCTTCCCGGTTCGAGCCAGGAACTGGGATGGAGCCTCTCCCTGGGTCCGATCTCACCCGCCCCGGTCAGGCCCGGTTGCGGTGCGAGCTCGTCGCAGGTCAAAGCTCTGTCACGTCCAGCTTCGCGACATCGCCGCTCAAGCTCCTGACCCCACGCCCGCGCGGGCAAAGCGTCTGGACCTGCCTGGCCAGCCTCGGCGGGGGCCTGCTCGCCGGGGATGAAACGTCCCTCGATGTCGAACTCGGACCCGGCACCCGCTGTTTCGTCAGCACCCAAGCTTCCACGAAGGTCTATCGCAACCCCACGCAACGTCCTTGCTCACACCGGGTGGGCGCGGCGGTGGGAGAGAACGGTCTCCTCGTGCTGGCTCCAGACCCCGTCCAATGCTTCGCAGGGTCAAGCTTCGTCCAGCGTCAGGAAATCTTCCTGCATCCGACCGCTGGACTCGTCCTGCTCGACTGGTGCTCCTCGGGCCGCGTCGCACGGGGTGAACGCTGGGCCTTCACGCGCTACGCCAGCCGCATCGAGATTTGGGACTCCAGTCCAAAACGCCTGTTCCTCGACTCGTTGCTGCTCGATTCCGAGGATGGCCCTCTTGATTCCCCGATGCGACTGGGCCGTTTTAACTGCCTCGCTCTCCTCCTGTTTCTTGGTCCCGCACTGCGAGCCTCCTCGCAGGCACTCCTTCGCGCGATCGACGCGCGGCCCGTCCTGCGCCGCGACTCGCTCGTCGCCAGCGCCAGCCCCCTCCGCGACGGCGCCCTGCTGCGCGTCGCAGGTCAGTCCTTCGAGGACGTCGCTCACGAGATTCATTCGCACCTCGCCTTTCTGCCCGATCATCTCGGCGATGATCCGTTCGCCCGAAAATGGTGACTCAAATGAGAACGTTGGCCTCTTTCTGATGGCGGCAAACATGACAGCGTCGGACCAGTTTCGGAGCGCGGCCTTCCAGGCCGCAGCATGTTCTTTCTGGCGACACGTTTTATCGGTATTACATTTCCACCACGTTCCCACCTGCTTCGGGCTGGAAGGCCGCGCCCGTGCGTTGCAGTGCTAATCCAACTTGTTCAAGCTGCCTCCCCTAACCCATATTGACCCATGCACCTGTCCCCCCGCGAACTCGATAAGCTCACGCTTCACCAAGCAGGTTGCCTTGCGCAGAAACGACTCGCCCGTGGACTGAAGCTGAACCACCCCGAAGCGGTCGCCCTCATCGCCACCGTCTTGCTCGAGTTCATCCGCGACGGACGTCACGTCGCTGAACTGATGAATCTCGGGCGCCAGTTCCTGGGTCGAAATCAAGTCATGTCCGGCGTGCCGGAGATGATTCATGAGGTGCAGGTCGAAGGCACTTTCCAGGACGGTTCCAAACTTGTCACCGTGCATCACCCGATTGCTGCGGAGAACGGGAACCTCGAGCTTGCTTTGTACGGCAGCTTTCTCCCGGTGCCTGGCCTTGAACTATTTTTGTTGGGCGCGCAGCAGGAGACGGTCCACCCGGGGCTGTGCAGCCCGGAGGCCGGGGATCTGGAGTTGAACGCGGGCCGCCAAAGCATCGAGATCAGGGTCACCAACCTGGGCGACCGCCCCGTTCAGGTGGGCAGTCATTACCATTTTGTGGAGACCAACGCGCTGCTCCAGTTCGACCGTGCCAAGGCCTACGGTTTCCGACTCAACATTCCCGCAGGCACTGCCGTTCGCTTTGAACCTGGCGAAACAAAAACTGTTTCGCTGGTTTCCATCGCGGGTGCTCGGGTGATTCGAGGCGGAAACGCACTCGCGGACGGACCCGTGTCGATCGAGAATCTCCACGCCACCATGGATCGAGTTCTGGCGCGTGGCTTTGCCCACAAAGAAAGCTGATTTCTTCAATTCTATGTCGCACAGGATGAAACGCTCGCATTACGCCGAAATGTTTGGCCCGACTGTCGGGGACAAGGTCACGCTGGGGGACACCTCACTGGTGTTGCAAGTGGAGCGCGATGACGCGGTGTACGGTGACGAATGCAAGTTTGGCGGTGGCAAGGTTCTCCGTGAAGGGATGGGGCAGGCAGCGGGTGTGGGACAGGACGCGGCGCTGGACACCGTGATCACCAACGCCCTGGTTGTGGATTATACCGGGATCTTCAAGGCCGACATCGGGATCAAGGGAGGATTCATCGTCGGTATTGGCAAGGCCGGCAATCCCGACGTGATGGCCTCCGTGTCTCCGGCGATGGTGGTGGGTGTGACGACGGAGGTGATCGCGGGCGAAGGCCTGATCCTCACCGCAGGGGGAGTGGACACGCATATTCATTTCATTTGTCCTCAGCAAGCGTTTGAGGCCATTGCCAGCGGGGTCACCACGTTTGTGGGAGGCGGCACGGGTCCAGCCACGGGAACATGCGCCACCACCTGCACTCCAGGAATGTTCCACATCCGCTCCATGCTCCAAGCTGTCGATCAGCTCCCTCTGAACTTTGGGTTCACCGGGAAAGGCAACACATCCCTGCCACCGGGTTTGGCCGAGCAGATCCTTGCCGGTGCCGTCGGGCTGAAGCTGCACGAGGACTGGGGAACCACTCCCGCAGCCATCGATTGCTGTCTCCGCGTCGCCGAGCAGCACGATGTTCAAGTGACCATCCACACCGACACGCTCAATGAATCGGGGTTCGTTGAGGCGACCATCGCCGCGTTCAAGGGGCGCACCATCCACACGTACCACTCGGAAGGGGCAGGCGGCGGACATGCCCCAGATATCATCCGTGTTTGTGGCGAGATGAATGTGCTCCCCAGCTCCACCAACCCGACAAGGCCCTACACGGTCAACACCCTCGATGAACACCTGGATATGTTGATGGTGTGTCATCATCTGGATCCAGGGCTTCCGGAGGATGTTGCTTTTGCGGAAAGCCGGATCCGCGGAGAGACCATCGCCGCCGAGGATATCCTCCATGATCTGGGAGCCATCAGCATGATGAGCTCCGATTCCCAGGCCATGGGACGCGTCGGTGAAATGATCACGCGCACGTGGCAGACCGCCGATAAAATGCGCAACCAGCGCGGGAGATTGTCCGGGGAACAAGGTGCAAACGACAATTTGAGGATCAAAAGATACATCTCCAAGTACACCATCAACCCCGCCATCTCTCATGGCATGGGACACCTCATCGGCTCAGTCGAGGTGGGAAAACTCGCGGATCTGGTGCTCTGGAAGCCCGCGTTCTTTGGGGCGAAACCAGAGCTCGTGATCAAGGGCGGGGTGATCGCGTGGTCTCAGATGGGCGATCCGAATGCCTCGATTCCGACACCTCAACCGGTTTTCATGAGGCCCATGTTCGGCGCGTTCGGATCCGCGCCGGGATCCAACTCCATCGCGTTTGTGAGCCGTGCCTGTCTCGAGCACGGCACGGCTTCGGGGTATGGTCTGGCAAAACGGATTGAGGCGGTACGAGGGTGCCGACACTTAAGCAAACGGGACATGAAATGGAATGCGGCCCTCCCCCGGATCACGGTGGATGCGGAAACGTACCAGGTCACCGCCGACGGCGAGTTGCTGGTGTGTGAGCCCGCAAAATCATTGCCTTTGGCCCAGCGTTATTCGTTGTTTTGAGCACGCGCCACGAAACCAACCCGAACCCGGCCTGGCTTGCCTGGCAGTTGGTTGACTCGGCCTTTCCGACTGGCGGTTTCGCTCATTCAGGAGGGTTGGAGGCGGCATGGCAACAGGGAGAAATCCGATCCCGCACCGACCTGGAGTTGTTTGTCAGCATGGGATTGAGGCAGATCGGCCGCAGTTCACTGCCTTTCGTCTCGACTGCATTTCAAGACCCGGGGCGGCTAAGAGAGCTGGATGAGCGGTATGATGCTTGCATGTCCAACCACGTCGCCAACCGCGCGAGCAGGCTCCAGGGCCGTGCTCTTTGGAATGGGGTGACCAAGACATTCTTGGGTTCCAAACCCATGACCATGACCGAGATTCTGGCGAACCCGCCGTTCTATCATCTGGCCCCTGTGTTCGGCACTCTGACGCGCCTTTTGGACCTGGAGCGGAACATGGTGTCTCGCATGTTTCTTTTTCAACATCTGCGGGGATGGGTCGCGAGTGGAGTCCGTCTGGGCATCGTGGGCCCCATGGAAGGGCAGGGGCTCCAATTCAGACTCGGCCCTCAGGCTGAGGATGTTTTGACCCGATGTCTCCGACTGACTTTAGACGACGTTGCCCAGGTCGCGCCCCTATTCGAGATGTGGCAAGGCTCCCAGGACCGTCTTTATTCACGCCTGTTCCAAAGTTGAGACTGCTTGAACACCCCTGCTCACACTCACACTCACGACCACGATCACATGAACTCCCAAAGCGATCCCATCCACAGCAAAACCAAATCGAACTGCCATGGGACCCATGGCAACGAGCCCCTCTCTGGGGAGGACAACAAGCACGAGCCTGAGCACGGTCACGCGCATGGCCACACCCACGAACATAGGGATCATCCTGGGTTGTACGCGAGCCGCGAGATGCCGTTGCGCCGCGACTTTGCGCAAAGGGCGTTCACGCTCGGCGTGGGCGGGCCTGTAGGCAGCGGGAAAACCGCGTTGATGTTGGCTCTTTGTCAACACCTCAGCAAACGCTTGAGCCTGGCTGCCGTGACGAACGACATCTTCACGCGCGAAGACGGCGAATTCTTGGTCAAACATCACGCCCTGGAGGCCGGACGAATCCGGGCTGTTGAGACGGGCGGGTGCCCTCACGCCGCAATCCGTGAGGACATCTCCGCAAACCTCATGGCGCTCGAGGAATTGCAGGATCAGTTCCAGCCCGATATGCTCCTGATAGAGTCCGGGGGCGACAACCTCGCTGCCCATTTCAGCAGGGAGCTCGCCGATTACACAGTCTACGTCATTGACGTCGCAGGAGGTGACAAGGTGCCTCGCAAGGGAGGGCCCGGGATCACCCAGGCCGATCTGCTGGTGATCAACAAAACCGATCTCGCAACCGCAGTGGGTGCCGACCTCGATGTCATGGCGCGCGATTCAAAAAAAATGCGCGGCACAGGTCCCTTCGTGTTCGCTCAGGTCAAGCACGGTGTCGGCATGGATGAAATCGTCAGCCACGCCCTCCATGCATGGCAGCACGCTACCGGCCTCGATCATGAGCATCCGCATTAGAAAGCTGAAGGCTGAAGGCTGAAGGCTGAAATTGGGAGGCCCCGTGGCCTTCCAGGTTCTGAACTCAGTAAAACGACCCTCTTAGCCTGATGCTCGAGCAACTCCAATTCCCCGCTCGTAATCGTAATCGTAATCCACCCGTCTGTTTCAAGGGCAACACCCGAGGATTACGAGTAAGATTACGATTACGATTACGAAAAATAAAGGAATTGGGATTGCGCGTCCAGATCACGATTTCAACCGATTTTACAGAGGTCTGAGGCCGTTGAGCGCAGCTTTCTGCTTTCAACTTTCTGCTTTCTGCTTTCTGATACGAACTTGTGACCATTGAATCGGATCATTCGAACGACCTGCGCCTGCCCGTGGACGCTGCACCGCAACCCGTGGTTGTGGTGATTGTGGGCCTGGGGTATGCCGGGCTGACTCTCGCGCTGAAACTGGCGGAGGCGGGAGTTCGGGTTGTGGGAGTCGATACTCTTCCCGAACGTGTCGCGCAACTCAACGCGGGTGTGTCGCATGTGCATGAAACAGGCCTGCTGGAGTTGCTCCAAGCTCAGCTTCAAACCTACTTCACCGCCAGCACTGAGATTCCCGTGGGCGCTGATGTGTTCGTGATCGCCGTCGGCACGCCCGCAAAATCAGTCACGCTCAGCGCGCCTCCGACGCCTGACTTGACGTTTCTCAGCCAGGCTGCGGCCGGTGTGGGAGCGAAGCTGAAACGCGGAGGGCTTGTGGTGATTCGTTCCACCGTGCCGGTGGGGGCCACTCGGCAGTGGGTCCTGCCGGCCCTGGAAACGGCATCAGGCCTGCGAGCCGGCGTGGACTTTCAACTGGCGTTCGCTCCCGAGCGCACCGTGGAGGGCAAAGCCCTCGTGGAGCTGCGCACTCTGCCCCAAATTATCGGAGGATTTGACGAGCTCTCCACTCAGTCCACAGCCGCCTTGTTCCGGACCCTCGCGCCGTCCATCGTGCCCATGGAATCGATGGAAGCGGCCGAGCTCGCAAAATTGTTGAATAACTCTTTCCGAGATTACGTGTTCGCGTTTGCGAACCAGGTCACACAATTGGCCAGCGCGCACAACATCGATGTCTTCCGCTGCATCAAAAATGCGAACCAGGATTATCCACGCGACCCCATCCCTTTGCCCAGCCCTGGAGTGGGAGGGCCGTGTTTGACCAAGGACCCCTGGATTTTTGCCTCCATGGCCCACGCCGCAGCGTCCAATACGTTGTCCGCGCACGCCCGGGTCGTGAACGATTCCATGATTGGATTCGTCGCGGACTCGGTGGCTGACGAGCTGCGCCGCCTCGGCAAGGACACCCGAATCGTGCGAGTGATTGCCTGTGGGATGGCGTTCAAAGGACGCCCGGAGACAGGGGATCTCCGAAATTCAACTTCCGTTGATATTGTTCGACGTCTGGTTGAGTACGGTTTTGATGTGAGTGTTCATGACCCTGTGGCGACAGCGTCGGAGCTGGCTGAATTCGGTTTGAAAATAGCGCCAGCGGTGGGTAATTGGCACGATTTCGACGCCCTGTTATTGCTGAACAATCATGGTTTCTATTCAAAGCTCGATCTTTCTCAAGTCCTCAAATCGATGCGGCATCCTGGATTGGTTTACGACGCCTGGCGCCTGTTGAATTCAAAGGATGTGTTGGCCATCGAAGGCGTGACTTACATGGGATTGGGCTTCCGCAGAGGCAAAGCCTAAACTCACTCTCCAAACGGGATTTATTTGGAAGAGGCGCACGAAATCGGGAATGTCACTATGGGGGGGCATCCTCTATTTCAACTTTCAATTTTCCACTTGAGCCTGTCCAATAGGCTTCCTATTTATTTATGAAACGCGCTCTTCTCACCGGCATCACGGGCCAGGATGGTTCCTATCTCGCAGAGCTTTTGCTCACTAAAGGTTACGAAGTCCACGGCATCATCCGCCGCGCCAGCACCTTCAACACAGGCCGGCTCGACGCAATCTACGCCGACCCGCACAGTCCCAAAAACCGGCTTTTTCTCCATTACGGGGACCTGAGCGACGCCAGCGCGATAGCCCGGCTGGTGGCGAAGATTCAGCCCGACGAGATTTACAACCTGGCCGCCCAAAGCCATGTGCGCGTCAGCTTTGACAGCCCGGAATACACCACCGACATCACCGCGACAGGCGTGGTCCGCTTGCTCGAGGCCATCAGGGAAACCGGTATTCGACCCCGATTTTATCAGGCGTCGTCCAGTGAGATGTATGGCAAGGTGCGCGAGGTCCCACAAACCGAAGACACCCCTTTCTACCCGCGTAGCCCCTACGGGTGCGCCAAGGTCTACGCCTTTTGGGTGACAGTAAACTACCGCGAATCCTACGGCCTGCACGCCAGCAACGGGATCCTCTTCAACCACGAATCCCCTCGCCGTGGTGAAACGTTCGTCACCCGCAAGATCACGCGCGCCGTGGCGCATATCAAAGCGGGGCTTCAGGACAAGCTGTTCCTCGGCAACCTCGACGCCAAGCGCGACTGGGGTTACGCGAAGGAATACGTCGAAGCCATGTGGCTCATGTTGCAGCAGGATCAGCCGGATGATTACGTCATCGCCACAAACGAAACCCATTCCGTCCGTGAATTTCTCGAGCACGCTTTCGGTCATGTCGGACTTGATTACAAACGGCATGTCGAGATCGACTCGCGCTATCATCGGCCCGCCGAAGTGGATCTGTTGATCGGCGACAGTTCAAAGGCAAAGCGGAAACTGGGTTGGGAACCCACAACGAAGTTCGCCGAGTTGGTAAAACTGATGGTCGATGCGGACGTCGCTCTCCTCGAGGCCCACCGCAGCGGACGTATCGAGGTGCGTGAGTGAAGGCAAGTGGTGAAGACTAAAGACTAACCAAAAAGATTTGAAATGTGAACCACGGATTCGAACATGGGGATTAACCACGGAAGGAGGCCCGAAATGGAACCGATGGGGGCAATCCAACGGATCCAAATCGGAATTATTCGGTCCCTTTTCGGTATGGCTTCCGTGGTTCCTATTTTGAGAGATAATTCATCGAGGTTTGATGAGTAAGAATCTGAACTTGAAACTTGCAATGGGGAGCAACTCAAAGGGAGAATGGCAACTGCTCAGTGAGAAGTTCAAATCGAGAATATTTGGTTTTTCTCAATGTCAACTTTCAATTCCTAACCCTCCGCTCTCGCTTTGAAACGCGCCCTCATCACCGGTGTCACGGGGCAGGATGGCTCTTACCTCACGGAATTCCTGCTCGGCAAAGATTATGAAGTGCATGGTGTGGTGCGCCGCACCAGCAGCCTGGATCGGTCCCGTCTCAAGCATCTTTTTTCTAACCCCGCAGTGTATGGCCGCCAGCTTTTTCTCCACTATGCCGATCTCGATGACCCCACCACGTTGCGACGAGTGTTGTTCAAAGTGAAACCTGACGAGATCTATCACCTCGCAGGGCAAAGCCATGTCGGGCTCAGTTTTGAAATCCCCGAGTCCACCTGTGATCTCACGGCGATGGGAACCTTGCGTTTGCTGGAGATGATCCGTGATCTTCCGCAGCCCACGCGCTTGTTTCACGCCGCATCCAGCGAGATTTTTGGAAGACCTTCCGAATCCCCTCAAACCGAGTTGACTCCGATGCTGCCCGTCAACCCCTACGGTTGCGCCAAAGCTTTTGCGGCCCAGATGGTCGTGGTTTATCGAACCGCTTTCGGCCTCTTCACATGCAATGGCATCATGTACAACCACGAGTCTCCGCGTCGCGGCGAGAACTTCGTCACACGAAAAATCTGCCGGGCCGCCGCGGCGATCAAGCAGGGCAGATTGAAGGAGCTTGTCCTGGGCGACATCGATGCCGCCCGCGATTGGGGCGATGCCCGCGATTTCGTCCGCGGTATGTGGATGATCTTGCAGCAGCCGCACGCCGACGATTATATCCTGGCCACGGGTCAGGCCCATACGGTTCGCGATATACTCGATTTGGCATTCGGAACCGTCGGGTTGAAATGGTCCGACTGGGTGCGTCAAGATCCGCGCTTCATGAGACCCAGCGAATCCGCGCATCTGATCGGAAATCCCGGGAAAGCGTTCGCAAAACTCGGGTGGAGAGCCGAGCACCGTTTTGAAGACCTGATCCGTGAGATGACGCTCGCCGAGATGTGAAATTTGAAAGATCGAAGATGAAAGATCGAAGTTGGAAGTTGGGCTGCGGCAGATTTTCCCGGAGATCTCGCTTCGTCGTGAGCCTTGCCAGGTTGGCCGAAAAGACGGAGGTGGTCGCCCGCGAATTTCTTCGTTTGATCCCGGCATGCCTCCGGCCGATTTAGGTTTTCAACTGACAACTGTCTTCAAGAAGTCTGAATAGGCGAAGCGGATGCCTGCTTCCAGGTCTGTTCGGGGTTTCCAACCCATGGCGGTGATCCTTGAACAATCCAACAACTTTCTGGGTGTGCCGTCCGGACGGCTCGGATCCCACACGATATCGCCCTCAAAATCCACCACTCGCCGCACGACCTCGGCCAGCTCGCGGATTGTCAAATCCTTGCCGGCGCCCACATTCAAGGCTGCTTCCCCGTCATACGATTCCATCAAAAACACACAGGCCTCCGCCAGGTCGTTTGCGAAGAGGAACTCCCGGCGCGGATTGCCGCTCCCCCAACATGTCACAGAGGGTTGGCACATGACCTTGGCTTCGTGAAATCTGCGGATCATCCCCGGGAGGACGTGCGAGAATTCCGGGTGATAATTGTCCCCAAAACCATAAAGATTACAGGGCATCACACTGATGAAACGAGCGCCGTGCTGTCGTCTGTAGGCCTGGCATAGTTTGATCCCCGCTATTTTCGCGATCGCATACCATTCGTTCGTCGGCTCCAGGGGGCCTGACAACAAATACTCCTCCTTGATCGGCTGGGAAGCGTGCTTCGGGTAGATGCACGAGCTCCCCAGAAATAGCAGCTTTTTGACGCCCGCCTCGAATGCCCCATGTATCAGGTTGTTTTGGACCTGAAGATTTTCATAAAGGAACGATGCCGGCTGTGTGCTGTTGGCCACAATGCCGCCAACCTTGGCCGCAGCCACAAATACGAATTCAGGCTGCATTTCACCGTAAAAACGACGCACTGAATCCGCATCAAGCAGGTTCAGCTCGGCCCGTGTGCGGCCATGGAGATTCGTAAACCCCACATTCGACAGATGGCGCCAGATGGCGCTCCCCACCATGCCCCCGTGACCCGCGACATAAATACACGACGAACGGCTCATTGCTGGCTTCTCTCGGCTTTCCATTCCCGAGATCAAAAAGCAAAAGACCCAAAGCAGAAAGCAAAAAGACCGAATAGGGGTTGGAATCTGAGGAGGCAAGGTCGGTGTAGTGCTAGGCCAAAATGCCAGGCACGACATTTCCAGAGACGTCGGTCAGTCGGAAATCGCGCCCGGCATGGCGATAAGTCAATCGCCGGTGATCCATGCCCAAAGCGTGGAGCAAGGTCGCGTGAAGATCGCGCATATGCACCGGGTTCTCGACGGGATTGTAGCCGAAGTCGTCGGTGCTGCCGTAAGTGAGCCCGGCCCGCGCGCCACCGCCGGCCAGCCACATTGTAAAGGCTTGGGGATGGTGCCCGCGGCCGTCGTTGTTTTCGGCGATCGGAGTGCGCCCGAACTCGCCGCCCCAGAGGACGAGCGTGTCCTCGAGCAGACCGCGTTGGTCCAGGTCCCGGAGCAAGCCGGCGATGGGTCGGTCGACTTTGGCGGCTTCCTCGATGTGCCCTTTCTCGACTTTCTGATGGTGATCCCAGGTGTAGTCTGTCGAGAGCTGTATATAACGAACGCCGCGTTCAGCGAACTTGCGGGCCAGGAGGCATTGACGAGCGAAGTTATCCGTTGGCTTGGATCCCACGCCGTAGAGGTCCAGCGTGGCCTGAGACTCGTCGTTCAGGCTCAAGATGCGGGGCATGCTCGACTGCATGCGGAATGCCAGTTCGTAGCTGCTGATCAACCCCTCGATCGCTGGATCGCCACCGGCCTCTCGCAGGTGTTTCCGGTTGAGGGATTGAGCCAGATCAATCTGGCTGCGCTGCACGCCCGGGTCCAGGCGGGAGTTGACCAAGTTGGGAATCGTGGCGTTTGCGATTGGAATCTCGGCGGATCCAATGGCCAGGCCCTGATGGATGGCCGGCAGGAAAGCGTTGCCGTAGTTCTGCGCGCCGCCATGGCCGCGCGGGGGTGAGAGGGTGATGAACGCAGGAAGGTCGTCGCTTTCCGATCCCAGGCCGTAGCTGACCCATGCCCCGACGCTTGGGCGCACCAAGTTGGCCTCGCCGGTGTGCAACCGCAACAGGGCCTCGCCGTGCGCGCTCCCCTCCGTGTGCATGGAGCGGATGACACAAAGCCGATCAGCCTCCCTCGCCAAGTGGGGAAAAAGCTCGCTCATCCAGATCCCGCTTTGGCCGTGTTGAGCGAACTTGAACGGGGAGCCGAGAACCTGCCCGAGCTGATCGCGGTCGCTCCCGACATCTTTTCCAGACAACGGTTTGCCGGTGTCCTGATTGAGACGTGGCTTGGGGTCGAAGAGATCCACGTGGCTGGGCCCGCCCCACATGAAGAGGAAGATGACGCGTTTGGCGCGTGGAACGAAGTGCGGGGATCGAGCGGGCAAGGGCGAGGACGACGACCCGGCGAGCGCGTCCGCCGCACCGCTGCGAGCCGCGAGCATCGCCAGGGCCAGTTGACCGAATCCGCCGGCACTGGCTTGCAACATCGCGCGCCGGCTAAGGGCCTGGGTGAAATGATGGCAACGCATGATCTTATTCGAGGAACTGGAACGCGCTCAACGAGAATATCACCTGCCCTGCCAGCGCGCAAGCGTGCAGGCCGGGGTCGGGATCGCTTTGTTCGGCCAGGCGCTTTGTGGCATTGTCGACGAAAGCGACGAAAGCGGCTCGTTGGTCATCGGTTGGTTGGACATTCAGAATTCGATCGAACATCCGCTCGATTCGAGAGCTTGTTCCGCCGGTCTTGTCTTCCGCGAGGATCTGCCGGGCCAAGGCTTCGGCGGCATCCAAGACCATTGGATTGTTCAGCATGAAAAGCCCCTGGGTCGCGGAGGTGGTTTGAGGACGCGCTCCGGTTGTCGCGTGCGGATTGGCAAAGTCGAACGCTTCGAAAAGCTCGGGCAAATCGTTTCGGATCACCGGCAGATAAACACTTCGGCAGGGAAAGTCGGTTCGACGCCGCACCTCGTTCTTCCCCACCGCCGTCGCTTGGTCTCCCAGATACCAGACGGTGGAATCCATCGGGGCCAGATTCAGTTGCCCGGCCGTGCTGAGCAACGCGTCGCGCAGCGCCTCGGGCTCGAGACGGCGGCGGTGCGCGCGCCAGAGGAGACGATTGTCGGGATCGATGCCGTACGCCGCGGGATTGTGAGCGCTGCTCAGGGCAAACGTTCGGCTCAGGACGATTTTTCGCACAACCGTCTTGACCGACCATCCGGAATCGATCAATGAACGGGCCAGATCGTCGAGCAATTCCGGGTGGCTGGGACTCTCACCGGTGCGTCCGAAGTTATCGGCGGTCCGGACAATCCCTTGCCCAATCAAGTGATGCCAAATGCGATTGACCAGGACGCGCGCGGTCAGATGTCCCGCCCCATGCCTGGTATCGACCAGCCATCGGGCCAGTTCAACTCGCCCACTTTTGCCAGCCGAGATTGTCGGTCCGTCGACCTGGCTTAAGACCCTCAGGAAACCGCGCGGGACCTTCGGGCCCGGTTGATCGAACTGCCCGGCCCGGCGGATCGATTCATCGGCCGGTGTTTCGGCGTCGGCCGGGATCATGGCCCGGGGTGGGATCTTGGGTGGCGCGGCGAGGATGGCGGCCAGTTCCGCGACCAGGACTTTCTGGGCCTGGACCCGTTGCTCGGTCGGCAGGGCCGTATTTTTCGCGTTGTCGGACACGGCGTCGGGCTGTTTTTTCAGCGCGGCGTTGAAGCCTTCGTTGTCTCCCTTTTCAAGCAGCTCCAACGCGGACTTGGCCTCGGTTGAACGTGTGCGGAGTTTGGGATGCTCGAGCCAATACTTTTCGTAGCGGGCATCCAGCGCATCGCCATCGGAGCCTAGGCCGACGAGTCGTTCCATGACCCTCTGTTCGCCGAGCATATGGCGTTGTTCCATCACCTGGGTTGATGCCATAATTCCGGCCAGGGCGTAGTAATCCGCAGTGGGGATGGGTTCAAACTTGTGATTGTGGCAGCGGGCACAACCGATGGTCAGGCCGAGGAAGGTGCGGCCGATGGTGTCGATCTGTTCATCGGCCACTTCCATGCGTTGCTTCTTCGGGTCGTTGCCCAACAGCACCTTGGGGCCGATGACGAGGAATCCGGCGGCTATTCGTTGCCTGTCCCGTTGCTCCGTGGATGCGAATGGCAAGGTGTCACCGGCGATCTGTTCGAGCACAAACCGGTCAAAAGGCAGGTCCGCGTTCACGGACTCAATCATCCAGTTCCGATAACGCCACGCCTCTCGGAAGAGGAAATTCTCGTCCAGGCCGTTCGAATCGGCATAGCGGGCCAGATCCAGCCAATGGCGGCCCCAGCGTTCTCCAAACTGCGGGGATCGCAACAGCCCGTCCACGACCCGCTCGAAGGCGTCGGGTCGTTGATCCTCGAGGAACGATCGCACCTGCATCGGAGTTGGCGGCAGGCCGATCAATTGAAAATGGAGTCGCCGGATGAGCGTTTGCAAGTCCGCATCTGTTGCGGGTCGCAGGCCGGCGGTTTGGAGGCGAGCAAACACGAATTCATCGATCGTGGACCGCGACCAATCCGAGCGCGCCGCGACTTCGGGGCGTGCGTCCAGCAGCGGCCTAAATGCCCAGTGGTTCGTGCCGGTCAGGGGATCGGAAGGGTCGAGAGCTGCGGCTGAAGACGGCTTGGACGTGGCCGCCCAAGCGCATGCCAGTCCGATCAGAATGCCGTTTCCGAGCCGCGAGAGCATATCAGGTTGGCTGAGTCAGTGTTGTGGGTCCAGCCGTTGGTCGAGAACCCTAGCCACATCGGCCGCCAATCACAAGACACCATGAGCAACCGACCGCTTTCGTGGAGTGCAACGATGGCTATGAAGCCCTTCTACCTAAAAACGGCAGTTAGCCTCGCAACGGTCGCTTTTTTGCGACCCTTTTGCGACTGATTTTTCGGGGTGACGAACCGGCCGGCGCACTCAGGGGCTCGCCAACACCCTGGTCGGCAATTTCAAGGGGCGCCCCCCCAGTTGTTTCTCAAATATTTTGCTTAAAATTCGATGCCATCGATCCCAGGAGGTCAACTGCTCCGCAGCCTTCACCAAGCCGTCCAAAAAGGAGCTCAAGCCGCTGAGCATCTGGCGGATTGTTTGGCCATGCCCATGCAGGGGCGTGATCGTGACGGTCGTCTGCCCGGCGTGAGTGGTTTGCCGGGCCACCGCCCCCAGGAGCAGCGGACGGCTGGTGATGGCCTCCCGCCGCCGACTCGGGTCCGCCAAGCGCACGAAGAGGCTCCACCAGTTGAAGACCAGGGCAATCGTTCGGGCCGTGATCTGGCATCGTAGCAGATCCCGGGTCATGTAGCCGGCCCAGCCCCACTGGTTTTTCAGCTCATCCAGGTTGTTCTCCATGTCCGCCCGGTCCCGATACAACTGGGCCACCGTCAGGATGGATTCTTGCAACGAGGTCACCAGCACAGCGTAATCGTAAGTCGGCCCCTTGACCGGAAAGGTTCCTTGCCAGTTCAGCTGCAACTGGCCGATTGCCTCTTGGGCCGAGCCAGTGGAGGGCTCCAGCTTGCGGCGCAAGACGATCACCCGCCGGGCTCGGCTCCACCCCTGCAGAGTTAGAGTGCTTTCCCGGCCTTCCCAGCCTTGGCCCGCCGCCTCCCACCCTCCGCTTTGCTCCATTTGGCGAATCAGGTCTTTGGGCTTGCGGGTCAGACGCAGCTTGAAGAGATACTCCTGCTGCCGGGCTTCGGCCTCGGCCATCAGCCCCTCGTTACCGAAGGCGCAATCGCCCCGCAGGAGCCATGGGCGGGCCTCTGAGAGCAACCCGTCGACCAACTTCCATAATCCGGGCTGGGTGTAAAGAGAGGCGCTCTGGTTGCCGGGCTGCACCTCCACATCCAAAGCCAAACGGGCCGCCCCCATGAAGTCAGTGTGATAAACATGGGAGGGGCGGCCTTTCTTGTGCGGGTTGTAGCCCACCTCCGCCCCTTCCTGATGGCCATAGAGAGTCTTGACCGTCGTGTCCACATCCAGGATCCACGGCTCATACAGCAGCGGCTCGTAGGAAAGCCGGAGATACTCGCGCTCCCAGCGCTGGATGGGCTCGGGCTCCTCCTTCTCGAAGGCACGGCGTAGCGAGTCCTCGCTGACCACTTTGCTCATGCCCAATAAAGGCGGATTGACCGAGTCGTGGCGCAGCGCGGTGACATGGGCGTAACGATGGTGCCCGCAGAGGACGGACAACAAAGTCGTGCCCAGCACATCCTTGACCAGGGGCGCGTTGGGGCTGCTGTAAACCAATGGGCAGGCCCCCACCCACGGATCAAAAAGATCCGCTGTTTTGAGAAACTGAGCGAAGAAAACCAACTGCCCCATCGGCGTGACCGGAGCATG